>DASRAF010000345.1:0-3505 GCA_035638295.1 Pseudolabrys sp. | reverse complement strand
CGCGGCCGCATACGCAATTTCGATTCAAATACCTTGCTGTTCGGATTCGATTGTTGCGTTTGGGCGGATCGCTGACGACTTTTTCAACAGTATCGGCCATAAGCGGACATCACATGGCTGCCCTGGGAACGCCATTTCTTGCACTCGTTTCATGCTGCAAATCCGAATTGGTCATCGAGGACGTACATCTATGAGCATTCTAAAAGCAATTTTCATGCACATGTGCGGTCGCCCGCGAGGCCTGTTGGGCAGGTTAGGCGGCCACATCATGGCGCGCACAAACGCGGAGTGTGGCGCCTGGGTAAGCGACCTGCTTCAGATCGCAGCGAACGATAGCGTACTGGAAGTAGGCTTTGGCCCGGGTGTTTTAGTTAATCACTTGTCAAAGCTTGCCCCAGCGGGGCGTATCGCAGGCATTGATCTGTCGATAGAAATGGTTGAACAAGCTCGTGCTCGCAACAGCATCGCCATTCAGAATGGTGGTGTGGACCTGCAGTGGGGTTCCGTGGAGAGCTTGCCTTTCGAGGGCAACGTCTTTGATAAAGTGTTAGCAATCAATTCGATGCATGTTTGGCCTGATGCCGGAGCCGGGCTGCGAGAAATCCGACGGGTTATGAAGTCCGGCGCAAGAATTGCGCTCGGCTTCAACCCTTATTCGGGCCAATCCAAGGATGGTCTAACTGATACGCTTCTCGGCGCGGGCTTTATAAAGGCAAGCTTAGTGGAAGATCCAAGCAAGGGTTTCTGTGGGCTTGCTACAAAGCCGTAAAAGCAACAGCAAAGGAAATTCAAAGAAGGTTTGGTGGTCCCGAGAGTTGTACATTGAAGTGGCGCTGACGTGAAAATTTTTCAATTAAGGAAATGAGAGGAAAAATATGACAACGGCCTCGACTGTCAATGCGCTGCAGTCCGTTTCAGTGATCGTTTTCCCGGGGGGCTTCAATTGGCCGATCTGGATCGCGCAGGACAAAGGCTACTTCGCCAGAGGCGGGATTGAAGTAGTGCTTACCCCGACCCCAAACTCAGTCTTTCAACTTACCAATCTGATCGATGGCAAATTCGACATTGCGATGACAGCAATCGATAACGTCATTGCCTATATGGAAGGACAAGGCGAGGCGCCGACCGTATCAAGGCCCGATCTGATTGTGTTTATGGGGGGCGATAATGGCTTTCTTTCCCTTGTCGGGGTTCCCGAAGTCAAAAGTATTGCCGACCTTAAGGGCAAAACGGTCTCAGTCGATGCACTCACGACTGGATACGCCTTCGTCTTGCTGGACCTCCTCAAACGCGCGGGCCTGAACCAAGCAGACTATAAAATCGAAAAGGCTGGAGGTGTGCTCGCGCGCTGGGAGGCGCTCAAAGAAAAAAAGCACGATGCCACCATGCTGATTACTCCATTCGACATATTTGCCAGAAAGACCGGCCTCAACGTGTTGCAATATGCAATCAGCGTCTATGGTCACTACCAAGGCCTGTGCGGTGCGACGCGGCGTGAATGGGCGGCCAGCAATCCAGGATTGGTGGAGGCTTACATCCGAGGTTACGTCGCTGGCGTAGATTTCCTGCGCGATGCCAAAAACAAGGATTATGCCTGCGCCGTACTGCGGAAGCATCTGCCCCAGATGCCGGACGAGGTCGCCGCGCAAACCTATGCGGCCATGACGGAAGCGACAGGGTTTACGCCAAGTGCCGAGCTTGATGTCGATGGCATCCGCCGCGTGCTTGCCTTGCGCAGCGAATATGGTCATCCGAAAAAAGAAATAACTGATCCGACAAAATACTACTTACCCGATTACTATCGAACGGCCATCAATAGTCGACTTAGCGTGCTCTAAGAGACAGCCAGGGCGAGGCCGGCGCGCGATGGGCTTGTCCCGGATGCCCATGGCATGGAAACGGCGTGTGACGACACCGCCGTAGATACCATGCCGATCGCGAATAACGTAGTGCGGGGCCTCGTTCCAAGGAAAAGCCTCGGTGAGTTGGCGTGCGATCCAGTCAGCGGTCGGATTTGTCGTCACGTTGACCCAGATGAGGTCTCTCCAACGGCAACATCGGACATTGGTCGAACATGCGCGCAGTCGGGTTTCGACCCATCTCGACATTCAAGTTGTGGTGCACAACGTCGACTGGATCAGCCTCTTTTGCGCGATCTGCTTCGCTTATTGTCAGCGTAGTTTTGGGCTTTGTTGGCGACGTTCGCACTGCTCTTCACGTGATCAATGAACGCTCGTAGCTTCGGCATTATTTGCCGGTGGCCGGGATAGTAGAGAAACACACCCGGCGCCATCGGCGCGAACGGCCCCAACACGCGTATGAGTTTTCCTACTGTCAGGGCGCCCGCGGCGATCGGCTCAGGCACTTGCGCAAGACCCACACCTTCGACGGCCGCCCCAAGCAGAGTAGGAAAGTCGTTAGCAATCAGAGGCCCCGATACGGCAATCTCGATCGCGCGGCCGTTGTCGTTGAGCGACCATAGCGCGAGCGCGCCGTTGGATCGTCGCAATCTCAAGCATGCGTGTTGGCGCAAATCATCCGGGCGCTCGGGCCGGCCGGCGCGGGCGAGGTACACGGGGCTGCCGACGATGATGAAGCGGAACGGCTTCGTCAGCCGCACCGCGATCATGTCGGCGGCGATGAACTGGCCCAGCCGGATGCCGGCGTCAAACCCTTCGGCTGCGAGGTCGACCAGCTCCTCGCTTGCGGCGATCTCCACCTCGACCTCGGGATAGGCCTGGCAGAAAGACGCGATCAGCGGCTCCAGCAGGATCGGCACCACGGCGCGCGGCACGGCGAGGCGCAACTGCCCGACCGGCCGCTGACCGAGTTCACGCGCGGCCCCGCTTGCCGCAACGAGCTCCTCGAAGGCGGGCTTTGCGCGCGAAAGAAATCGTTCACCGGCTTCGGTCAGGCCGACACTGCGCGTCGTGCGGATGAAGAGCGTTGCACCGACGCGCGCCTCAAGCGCACGTACCGCCTGGCTGATCGCCGACGGCGTCACCCCGAGCCCAGCGGCCGCGCGGCGGAAACTGCGGTGCTGGGCGACGCTCAGGAACGCCTCCACGCCGTCGAGCGCACCCTGCCTGACTGTGAAGTTCTGCTTCATAGCTCATCAACATTATCGCGAATAGTCGCTCGCGGGAAGCAGCCGTATATCCGACTAGCAAATCGGGCGGCGTCCGGGCCTTGGCCTCGGTAAGTGGTTGCCCCTCACACTCATGATGATCCTGAAAGGAGCTCTCGTTATGAACGACCAATCTCACGCCCAAACTCAAACTTCCACCTCAACGACCACAGGTGTCCTTGCCCTGCTAACAGCAAAGCCCGGCGTAAAACGCGAGCAGGTTATGGCGGTCATGCCCGCCGAGATACGCGCGACGGTCCAACTCTATCTTGAGGGGAAAATCCGCGAATGGTACGCGCGAGAAGACGGCAAGGGAGGTATTTTCCTCCTTAACACTAGAGACGTGGCAGAGGCGACATCCATCATGGAGTCCTTGCC
>DASRAF010000344.1:0-3276 GCA_035638295.1 Pseudolabrys sp. | reverse complement strand
GATCGGCGAATCGTCCTTGACGTAGAAGCTCGTGCTGAAACCGCGCGGGCTTTCGCGGGAAATCGACGCGACGATCTTGGCCGCCACGCCTTCAGCCGCCGCGAAAATCACGCCGTTCGCGCTGCTGGCGGCGAGGTCGAGGGCGCCGGCCTCGAACGCCTGGCTGCGCTTGTCCGAGCCGGTGAAGCGCGTGGCGTCGAGCGCGTAGGCCTTACCGTAGTTTTTGGCCAGATCGGGCTTGGCGACGATCACCCACAGCGGCTCTTCCGCCGCCGTCCCGTAGCCGAGGCGCAATGTGACGGGCTGCCCGAGGGCCATGTCCGCCGCCCCGGCCGCAAGCACGATCACGCATGCCGTTCGCCGCGCAGCGGCCTTGAGGTCAAATCCGCCCATGTCGAGTCCGCCCATGTCGAGCCCCCGGTTCGCCTCATCGTGAACGGTCAACTCAGCAATAAAGCGTATCGGCTCGATCATTCACTGCAAACACATTTTTCGGAGCTGGGAAGGCGGCAGAACGCCTCCGCTTCCTCGCGATGGCGGGGACGGCATCGCGCGGCGCGTGACCTCGATGGCCGCTGCGTAACGTGAGCGCGGAACGCGGTGGCGGTGCGCGCGGGAAAAGCGAGCGACGTCCAGCCCAGCGTCGGACCCAGAAGAAAGCTGGCCGATCGGGCGCGCGGCAGAAAAGGGCTGGGTGAGTCCGCTTTGGGGTGCAAATCGGAAAACATTTGCTTGTTTTGAGCTTTTCCGGTTTTGACCCTAAGAGACATGCGCCCGCAAGCCAGACTGCCGCGCGACCGGCTTAGTCGATCCATTCGTCGACTCGGGCAGCGACATCCGACGGCAATGACAAGCCGAGGTTTTTTAGCGCCGTGCGATTTGCACTCATGGTGAACTGTGTTGGGCCGGCAATCGGCAGGTCGGCAGGCTTTGCGCCGTGCAAAATCTTGTCCACGTATGTGGCGGCACCGTAATAGCCCTCGTAGTGACCCGGACCAATCGCCATCAGCCCGCCGGCCATCACATACTCCGCGTCGCTGTAGACAAAGGGCAACTTGTGCTTTGCCGCCCCGGCTGCGAGCGCAAAACGTCGGGAATTGATGAAGGTATCGACGGCGTTCACAAGCCCCTTGGCGCCGAGTACCAGGGCCTTGTCAAATGCCGCGTCGACGTCCTCAGGTTTTCGAATGTCCAGCGACTCGACCGCTATGGCGAGCTTCTGGGCCTCTGAACGGAGCAATCCGAACTGGGCGGCGTTGTTGGCATTATTGCCATTGAGGGCCATCGCCACTTTGTCGACGGTGGGGACGATGCGTTTGAGCGTTTGCAGACGTTCGCTCACAAGTTGGGGGGCATACGCCGTCGTGCCGGTCACATTTGTGCTCGGCCGCTCTAAGCTCTTGACCACCCCGATGCCGACCGGATCAAAGACAGCCAGCATCACGATCGGAATCGTTTTCGTTGCTTTGGCGGCGGCTCGAGTCGCCGCTACGTTCGCCGCAGCGATTATGTCGATCTTGCGATCGACCAATTCGGCCATGACCCCATTATATTCCGCATCCAGCGCGGCCTCGCTGTATTCGATGCGGATATTCTTTCCCTCGACATAACCAAGTTCCGCGAGCCCCTTCTTGAAAATTTCAAGTCGCTTCGGATTGGCATTCTTCGCGGCCACATAGCCCATGACTGGAATTGTCTGGGCATTGGTCTCGACAACTTGGACGATGGTCAACAGGGCTAACCCGAGCATTCCAGCGCGATAAAATGACATCGGTAATCTCCCCGTCGAATATGGTCAATTTGAACATCTACGATCATCCGGCCGCAGGTCGGCAATTGGCGCGGACGCGAAGTACCGAGGCGCACCGGCAATGTGGGCTGACTGGGCTGAAGCAGACCTAATGCGAGCGCACTGATAACCGCCGGTGTTGACCCAACTCGGACATAGCTCTCCGACGAACAAAGTTGATCATTTGGCCGGCAAACGTAGGGTTACGAGATCGGTCCCTACGATGACTTTTCCCGTGAAGCCGCTCTCCTCGACGGCTTTACGATAATCCGCCTCGGTTAGTGGTCCGCCGGGAATCTTGAAAGGCCCCTGCCGTTCCGCTCCGAGCGGCGGGATCATGTGCGTGAGCATCAGGTATTTCGCGCCCGCACGCTTCGCCATTGCGCCGAGATCGAAGGCATTACTCTGGCGAAAGTAGGCATGTGGGAAGAATCCGCTGCCCTTGTCCGGACCCATGATGGGATGAATGGTCGAATGCACGATCACATCCGCCGCTTTGGCCAACCTTTCGACCTGCTCGGATGCCGACGAAGACCGTGGTGGCAAAGGTACGTCGTTGCCGGCATCTCCGCCAATCACCACGCTGCCGGCAGGTGTATCGACGCGATAGGACACGTGGCCCGCAATGTGGGTCGAGCGAATGGCACTGACTTTTACGTCGCCACGGGACCACACGATTTGTGGCTCGTCCTTCGGTTCGAAGGTAATCGTATTGATTAACTCTGCAGGACCACCGGCCGTGCGTTCCTTGATTTCGGAGTGGCGCTGCGCCACCTCGCCGGATTGAATAAATGAATCCGCAACATGGGCAGTGAATTTCCTGCAGCTGATCGTGAATCCTAGTGCCGACACGGTGTCCGAACTGCACACAGCATCAACCTTCGGGCCTGTGCCGAAAAACATCCAACGCAACGTTACGAAATCCGCAAAGCCCTCGGTGTGATCGGTGTGCATGTGTGTGAAGAAGACTGCATGCAATTGCTCGGGCGCGATATCGAGCTCGGCTAGTCGCATCACGGTCCCGCGACCGGTATCGAACTGCAACTTCATGGCGGAGCAATTGTCGCTATCGTCGCCATAGCGCACCAGCGTTCCGGGGCCGGCCAAGCCTTTGAAGGCAGGTGGGCCTCCCTGGGTGCCCGTCAGCGTAACTAGGAGACATGGCGCCGCGTGAGCTGGTACCCAGGCCGTCATAAGAGCTACAACAGCAAAAAGAATTCTCCTCATGCTCAATTCCTCCCGAGTTTGTATCAGGCGCAAATTTGCTCAAAGCACGCGCACACCTGCGGGCAATGACAAGGACGCAAAGGCCGGTATTGGCACGCATGCGACGTGCGGCCATGTCCGCTTCTCTAATCGGCCGACCGAGGTCAAGCGCTTTCAGACTATCCGCCGGCACGGTGTTGATGTCGCTCGCGGGCTCGCGCTTCTCTTCGGAAGCCGGATCATTCCGTGATCCAATCTGCTTCAAACCAGCAATAACATTA
>DASRAF010000343.1:0-7746 GCA_035638295.1 Pseudolabrys sp. | reverse complement strand
GACAGCAGCGAGCGTCAGCAACGCGCCCAGCAGGATTGCCCTCCGTCGCGTCGAGCCCCTCAAAGCCCGTCTGCCAAGCTCGAACATTCCCATGATCAATCCTTTGCAATCCAGCGCGCGCCCACCTTGATACCCCGAAGCACAGGCGAATCGCGGCCCGGACAGCATTCTATTCGCCCTCGTTGGGTCATGCCCGGCCGGTCCTGTCAAGCAACTATGGCCGTTGGGGGGCGGCGTTATAAGGCGGACCCCAAAGCTCTTTTTGGATAAGCTTGGATAAGCCGTTTGTCGCATGCGGCTCTTTATAAGGCGCATTGCGGGAGGGCTGGAATTGTGGTTTGAGAGGCCGGGATTTCCCCCCGTCCCGTTGCGCCGCCCAAGCTGCCACGCCCGTGGCAATGCCGTGCTCAGCGGGTCGCGCCGAACATCATGTCCTGTGGTGGGCGGCAAAAAAGGGGCCTGAGCAAGGCCGTTTTTTCGTCGAAGGAGCGCATTGATGCTGGTGCTCAAGCGGTTGATCACAATCATCGGCACTAGCGTGCCCCTCATGACCGCGGAAGTGGCGCTAGCCGCGTCGGGCCAACCGGAGCCGTGGCAGCTTGGCATGCAAAAGGGCGCAACCCCAGTGATGGATGACATCATCTGGTTCCATGACTTCCTGTTGTGGGTGATTTCGGCGATCGCGCTCTTCGTTTTGGCGCTGCTGATCACGGTGATGGTGAAATTCAATTCGCGCAGCAACCCGGTTCCCTCGCGCACGACCCACAACACCGCCATCGAGGTGCTGTGGACAGTCGTCCCGGTTCTCATTCTTGTAACGATCGCGGTGCCATCGTTCCGCTTGCTGTTCTTCCAGCTCAATGTCCCGAAGGCGGACGTGACCGTAAAGGCCACCGGCAAACAATGGTTCTGGAGCTACAGCTACCCGGACAGCAAATTCGAATTCGATTCGCTTTTGGCCTGCGACGCGGAACGCACCAAGTGCGAACAGCCGCGCCTGCTAGCAGTCGACAATGAGATGGTCGTGCCGGTGAACAAGGTCGTGCACGTGCTTACGACCGGCAGCGACGTAATCCACTCATTCGCGGTCCCTGCATTCGGCATCAAGATCGACGCGATCCCGGGCCGCATCAACGAGACATGGTTCAAGGCCGAGCGCGAAGGCAAATACTACGGACAATGCTCCGAGCTTTGCGGCAAGGATCACGCCTTCATGCCGATCGTGGTGCGCGTGGTGAACGACAAGGACTACAGCGCCTGGCTCGAGGACGCTAAGAAGAAATACGCAACCGACGGCAGCCGTGCCACCGCAGTGGCTGCGGCCGGTGGTGCGGACTGAAAACTACGCGGGCGACAATGACGAGCTCGAAGGACAATAACGATGGCTAGCAATACGGCTGCTCCACACGCCACACGCGATGCGCACGCACACGATGCGCACGAAGCGCATGAGCACCACCTCACCGGCTGGCGGCGCTTCGTTTATTCGACGAACCACAAGGACATCGGAACGATGTACCTGGTGTTCGCGCTCGTCGGCGGCGTGATCGGTGGCCTGATGTCGATCGCCATCCGGATGGAATTGCAGAATCCGGGCATTCAGATTTTCCCGACCCCGCACGAGTTCAACGTGTTCGTGACGGCGCACGGCCTGATCATGATTTTCTTCATGGTGATGCCGGCGATGATCGGCGGTTTCGGCAACTGGTTCGTGCCGCTCATGATCGGCGCGCCGGACATGGCCTTCCCGCGCATGAACAACATTTCGTTCTGGCTGCTGCCGGCGTCTTTCGCGCTGCTGCTCACCTCGGCCTTTGTCGAAGGCGAACCGGGATCAAACGGTGTCGGCGCCGGCTGGACACTCTACGCGCCGCTATCGACCAGCGGACACCCTGGGCCGGCGGTCGATTTCGGTATTCTGGCGCTGCACCTTGCCGGTGCCTCCTCGATCCTCGGTGCCATCAACTTCATCACGACCATTTTCAACATGCGCGCGCCGGGCATGACCTTGCACAAGATGCCGCTGTTCGTCTGGTCGATCCTGGTGACGGTGTTCCTGCTGCTGCTCTCGCTGCCGGTTCTCGCCGGCGCGATCACGATGTTGCTTACCGACCGCAACTTCGGAACTACGTTCTTCTCGGGCGACAACGGTGGCGATCCGATCCTTTACCAGCATCTGTTCTGGTTCTTCGGCCATCCCGAAGTTTACATCCTGATCCTTCCGGGCTTCGGGATGGTCAGCCAGATCGTCGCGACGTTCAGCCGCAAGCCGGTATTCGGCTATCTCGGCATGGCTTACGCCATGGTCGCCATCGGCGGCATCGGCTTCGTGGTGTGGGCGCATCATATGTACACGGTCGGCATGTCGACCGGTGCGCAGGCCTACTTCATCGCGGCGACGATGGTGATCGCCGTGCCGACCGGCGTGAAAATCTTCTCGTGGATCGCCACCATGTGGGGCGGCTCGATCGAATTTCGTACGCCCATGCTGTGGGCGCTCGGCTTCATCTTCCTGTTTACGGTCGGTGGCGTCACTGGTGTCGTGCTGGCGAATGCAGGTGTCGATCGCGTGCTGCAGGACACCTATTACGTCGTGGCACACTTCCACTACGTGCTTTCGCTCGGCGCGGTCTTCGCCATTTTCGGCGGCTGGTACTACTGGTTCCCGAAGATGAGCGGCTACATGTACAACGAAACCATCGGCAAGCTGCACTTCTGGGTGACCTTCGTCGGCGTGAACCTCGTCTTCTTCCCGCAGCACTTCCTCGGGCTCGCCGGCATGCCGCGCCGCTATGTCGACTATCCGGATGCGTTCCATGGCTGGAACATGGTCTCGTCGTTCGGGTCGTACATTTCCGGTTTCGGCGTGATCATCTTCTTCTTCGGCCTGATCGAGGCTTTCGCCAGGAAGCGCGTGGCCGGAAACAATCCGTGGGGTGCCGGCGCAACCACGCTGGAGTGGACGCTGTCATCGCCGCCGCCGTTCCATCAGTTTGAAACGCTGCCGCGGATCAAATAGGGCACCGGCCTAGCTCATGTCACTTGTCAGCGAAGGTGTAGAAGTTCGCGGTCCGCTCGTCGCCGGCGTCGGTGAACCGAGCCTGGCGACCGTCGGTGACTACATCGCGCTGATGAAGCCCCGGGTCATGTCGCTCGTGGTGTTCACCGCTCTGGTAGGACTCGCGGTTGCCCCCGGATCGCTGCATCCGGTGGCTGCCTTTACCGCATTGCTCTCCATTGCAGTCGGCGCGGGCGCCGCTGGTGCGCTCAATATGTGGTACGACGCCGATGTCGATGCGCTGATGACGCGCACAGCACGCCGTCCTGTGCCGATGGGCCGCGTGCTCCCCGGCGAAGCGCTGGCGTTCGGCCTCACCCTCGGCTCGTTCGCCGTTGTCGTCCTGGGACTACTCGTGAACTGGGTGGCGGCTGCGCTGCTTGCCTTCACCATCTTCTTCTATATCGTGATCTATACGATCTGGCTCAAGCGTTCGACGCCGCAGAATATCGTCATCGGCGGAGCCGCCGGAGCGTTCCCGCCAATGATCGGTTGGGCGGCGGTGACCGGGTCGCTGAGCCTCGAACCCGCCCTGCTGTTTCTGATCATCTTCTTCTGGACGCCGCCGCATTTCTGGGCGCTGGCGCTTTACCGCACCGAAGATTATGCGCGAGCGCGAATTCCGATGCTGCCCGTGGTGTCGGGTGATGCCAGCACCCGGCGTCAGATCATGCTCTATACGCTCGTCCTTGTGCCGCTCGGCGTGGCGCCCTGGGCTTTCGGCTATACCGGTGCGCTTTACGGCGTCACGGCCCTCGTGACAGGCGCCATCATGGTGATATTAGGCTGGCAGGTTTTCCGCGAAAGCCGCCCGGCGGAACGTGCAAGCCGTAATCTTTTCGCCTTCTCGATCCTTTATCTGTTTCTTCTGTTTGCGGTGCTACTGGTCGAACGTGGATGGGGCGGGCTGATCGCCCGATTGGCAGCGTGAGCATGGAAATTGCCATGAGCGAGAATCCTGACGACGACGGCATTGTGCTCACCGAGGCACAGAAGCGCGCGCGACGATCCCGTTCGATTGCCATCGCTCTGGCACTGGCAGCTCTGGTTGTGTTGTTCTACGCAATGACCTTGGTGAAAGGGCCGGGCGTTCTGATCCGCCCGATCTAGCGCGATGACCGAACTGCCTCGCAAATTCGATCTACGACCGTTGCGGCGCGATGTTTTTGTCGCCTCTTGTTGCGGAGCTTTGGTTGTCGGCATGGTCGGCGCGGCCTATGCGGCAGTCCCTCTCTATACCTGGTTTTGCAAGACCACCGGTTTCGGCGGCACTACTCAGGTTTCGGAAAAGGCGCCCGATCACATGCTCGATCGCACTCTCACCATCCGTTTCGATTCCAACGTTGCGCCCGGGCTGCCGTGGAAATTCGTGCCGGAGCAGAATGAGATCCAGGTGCGGATCGGCGAGGTGGCGACCGTCCGCTACAAAGTCGTCAACGAGGCTGCGCGGGAAATCGCCGGACAGGCCGGCTACAACGTCTCACCGCCGACGGTCGGCGCCTATTTCAGCAAGATAAACTGCTTCTGCTTCACCGAGCAGCGTCTGAAAGCTGGCGAGACCCGCGAAATGACCGTGGTGTTCTATGTCGATCCCTCGCTCGTCAAGGATAGCGATCAGAACGACCTGAACACCATTACGCTCTCATATACGTTCTACCGGCTGCGCGAGCCGGATCAGCCGGTGGCTGGAGCGCCCAAGAAAAATCTGAGCAAGCTCTAACGGAGACTAAGACGATGGCCGACGCTCACGCGAAACAACACGACTATCATCTGGTCGATCCGAGTCCGTGGCCGGCGGTCGGCTCTGTATCCGCTTTCATCCTGGCGGTCGGGGCCATCAGTTGGATGCATCATATGTACGCTGCGGCGCCGCTCGTATTCGCCGTGGGCGTGCTCGGCGTGCTCTATACATTTGTCGTCTGGTGGCGCGACGTCATCCGCGAGGCCCAATATGAGGGCTTTCATACGCGCGTTGTGCAGATCTCCCACCGCTACGGGATGATCCTCTTCATCGCCTCCGAGGTGATGTTTTTCGTCGCCTGGTTCTGGGCCTACTTCAACACTGCACTGTTCCCCGGCGAGGCCAACGACATCGGTCGGCTCGCGGCAACCGGCGGCGTCTGGCCTCCGAAAGGAATCGAGACATTCGATCCCTGGCACCTGCCGCTCCTCAACACGTTGATCCTGCTGACGTCAGGCACCACCGTGACCTGGGCGCACCATGCATTGCTTGAGGATGATCGGAAGGGACTGAAGTGGGGATTGATTCTCACCATCCTCCTCGGCCTGGCCTTCACGTGCGTGCAGGCCTACGAATACTCGCATGCCCACTTTCACTTCGCTGGAAATATCTATGGCGCCACCTTCTTCATGGCGACCGGATTCCACGGCGCGCATGTAATTATCGGCTCAATCTTCCTGATCGTCTGCCTGGTTCGTGCGATGGCCGGGCACTTCACGCCGAAACAGCACCTCGGCTTCGAATTTGCCGCTTGGTACTGGCACTTCGTCGACGTGGTCTGGCTGTTCCTGTTCGCGTGCATATATGTGTGGGGATCTGGCGCGGCGCACGAGTAACCCTTGATGGGTGGTTGCTGAAAGGGCGGCGTCATCGCGCCGCCCTTTTATTTTGAAATCAGAAACGCATGACCGAACAATCGCTGCACGGCCAACTGCCGATCGGCCGCGGTCTTCGCGGCCGCTGCCCGCGTTGCGGTGAGGGCCATTTGTTCAGCGGATTTCTGTCGTTGCGCCCAAAGTGCGAACACTGCGGTCTCGATTACAGTTTTGCCGATACCGGCGATGGCCCAGCCGTGTTTGTAATCCTCATTGCGGGCTTCATTGTTGTCTTTGCCGCATTGATCACGGAGATCGTCTATCAGCCGCCATATTGGGTGCATGCTGTTCTATGGCTGCCGCTGATCTTGATTGTGACCCTTGCGCCCCTTCGCATGATCAAAGGACTCTTGATAGCGCTGCAATATCATCACAAGGCCGCAGAAGGCCGTCTCGATCGCCGAGGTGAGATGTGAGCAAGGCTCGCCGCAAGCGGAAAAGCAGCGTCCTGGATGCGACGCTCATGGCGTTTGCTGGTCTCGTAATTCTGATCGGGCTTGGCGTCTGGCAACTCGACCGGAAGGTCTGGAAGGAAAATCTCATCACGACGATCAATACCCGGCTTGCCCGTACGCCAGAAGATCTCCCGCCGCGTTCCAGTTGGCAGCAGCTTCGAGAAGACGGGGAGGAGTTTCGTCGAGTCGCATTTCCGGCCGAATTTCTCGATGGAGAAGAGGCGCTAGTGTACACGGCCGGGTCTCCGTTGCGTCCTGATGTCAAAGGACCGGGCTACTGGGTATTTGCGCCGGCTCGCCTTGCCGGTGGCAGCATCATCCTCGTTAACCGCGGGTTTGTGCCTGCCGATCGCAAAGACCCGGGGACGCGCGCCGAAGGCACTCCGCACGGCATAGTCGATATTGTTGGCGTGTTGCGCTGGCCCGAGACGCGTAATTCCTTCACTCCGGCTAACGATCCCAAAAACAACGTGTGGTTTCTGCGCGATTCGAATTCGATCGCCACGTTCAAGAAGTGGGCGACCGCGGCGCCGTTCTACATTGACCAGGAGGAACCAATGCCGTCCGGCGGTTTGCCAAAGCCCGGCAAACTCGAGCCGCATTTGCCCGACAATCACCTGCAATATGCGATCACGTGGTTCGGCCTCGCGCTTGCTCTTGCCGGCGTCTACATCGTCTGGCTCGCGCGTCGCCTCAGCCGGCGGAACTAAGCGTTTTCTTGTGAAAGGCCGCGCCGGGGGCTAGTGTGCAACTGCCGAGCGTGGTCGGACCATAAACTTAAGCTAAATCAATGCGTTACATCTCTACCCGGGGCGAGGTTCCCTCGCTCGACTTTGTCGATGTGATGCTCGCGGGCCTTGCCCGCGACGGCGGTCTTTATGTGCCGGAACGCTGGCCCACACTCGATCGCGCGACCGTCGGGAACTTCGCCGGGAAGCCGTATGCCGAAGTCGCCGTTGAAGTGATTCGCCCTTTCGTCGGGGATGGCATCGCGGAGGCGGACCTGGCGAGAATGGCGCGCGAAGCCTACGGCAATTTTCGACATCCGGCTGTGGCGCCGTTGACCCAACTCGATCCGAGCCTGTTTGTGCTCGAGCTTTTTCATGGGCCAACGCTCGCCTTCAAGGATCTGGCGATGCAATTTGTTGCGCGGCTCATGGATCACGTGCTGCATCAACGCGCCGAACGTACCACCATCGTGGTCGCGACGTCCGGTGACACCGGCGGTGCAGCTATCGAAGCGTTTCGCGGCCGCGCGCAGGCGGACGTCGTTGTTCTTTTTCCGCAAGGCCGCATCTCCGAAGTGCAGCGCCGGATGATGAGTACAGTGCCGGACTCAAACGTGCACGCGCTCGCCATCGAAGGGACATTCGACGACTGTCAGGCCCTGGTGAAGGCCATGTTCAATCACCACGTATTTCGTGACCGCGTGCGGCTTTCCGGCGTGAATTCGATCAACTGGGCGCGTGTAGCCATTCAGGTGGTTTATTATTTTACGGCAGCGGTTGTGCTCGGCGCTCCGCACCGAAAAATCGCTTTCACCGTGCCGACCGGAAATTTTGGCGACGTCTATGCCGGATATGTCGCCTCGCGTATGGGCTTGCCGATTGATCGTCT
>DASRAF010000342.1:0-3789 GCA_035638295.1 Pseudolabrys sp. | reverse complement strand
ACGCTATCGGGCGCGAACGATCCTGGCGGATCTCGGCCGAAGATTTTCGTGTCGTTGAAGGGGCCCGTGACGGCGCCGTCGCGCAACGTCGATGTGTCCGCGTTGAGCGGATGGCTCACGCTGCGGGCGGTCGAAAATCAGACCAAACGGCTGCGCTCGATTGAGAACGTCCCGCCACAACCTCAAGGGCGAGGCTTGCCCAAGACGAAGCAAGCACCCGCCCTTCCGGCACCCATCGATGTCAGGCCCGCGCCCACGCCGCGAAGCGCGGGCCAGCCTGCTGCCTCAGTCCGCTCGCAGAACTGAATGAACCACGCGCGGGCTTTGAATCTCGCGAGCCTCAGTCTGCGGGATACGCTCCTCACCGTGGATCCGGTAGTGGTCGAGGACAAAAAGGCGTATCGCGGATGACAGATTTCCGTGGCGGCGATCTGTATCGATCGATGCTACCAGGTCTGAGAGAGTGACCTCTCTACCATTCGCGATTTCTTTCAGTCCCTTCCAGAATGCGTCCTCGAGACTCACACTCGTCTTATGGCCCGCGATTACGATCGAGCGTTTGACAACCGGTGATTTCATTGATGGTCCCCTATTTCGACCCGGTGCCGATCGAGGTCGCGCCCGGCTTTCGCCTGACGCGCGGCTTCAATCTTGCGAACGTCCTTGGGCTGACCAAAGGCAAGGCGATTGGCGTGCGCACGTTGGTCGTGCTGTCGCCGCTTGTCCCGCTTTCGAACGGTCCGAAGATTGATTACTTCAGCCATTCCGTCGCCCCTCGATGGTAACGGGTTACGTTTCAGTTCGGCGCTCACCTGACGCGAAGCATTGCTATCAAATGCGCCGACACGTTGGCGGAAAGGTGCCTTTACGGCGAACTCCACAAGACAGCTTTGAAACAGTCTGTCCTATTGCCGCTGTAGTTCAATACACGGTTGGTTGATCACAAAAGTGAAACAAGTGATCCTTGCCGAAAATGAGTAGAAATGGGGAATGTAATTTGCGAGATACCCTGGAACTTCCAAATGTATATTTAAAGGTTCCAAAGCTTATACTAGCGAAGACATGAAAATGCCTCTGGCGAAACTCTACGGAATGTTTTTCTTGTTGGGAAATTTGACATGCTGCTTCCGTAGAATAGTAGCCGGATACGTATTTACCGCCCGCACCAATACATAGTGCTTAACGGAATTGACTCTACGCTTAACAGAATAGACTCTCGATTTTATTGCGCATCTTTGCATCAATGAGCCGATTTTCCCTAAAGTTTGACCTACCCAGGCACCATTCGATTACCGTGGACGAGTCATTTTTTCCGGCTGAACCAGGCGATCGAATTCAGGCCCGCCAATAAATCCAAGTCGAAGCGCCTCTTCACGGAGAGTTGTACCGTTCGCGTGCGCCGCCTTTGCGACCTGCGCGGCCTTGTCGTACCCGATCTTCGGCGCGAGCGCGGTCACCAACATGAGCGATCGCTCCATGTGCTCGCGGATACGAGGCTCGTTGGCGCGAATCCCAATGACACAATTGTCGGTAAAAGAATTTACGGCATCGGCAAGTAGCCTGATCGATTGCAGCATGCAATAGGCGAGAATGGGCTTGTAGACGTTGAGCTCGAAATGTCCCTGGCTGCCGGCGATCGTTATGGTTGTCTGGTTGCCGAACACCTGACAACAAACCATGGTCAACGCCTCGCTCTGCGTCGGATTTGTTTTGCCCGGCATAATTGAAGAGCCCAGTTCGTTGCTCGGCAGGATTAGTTCGCCGAGGCCCGACCGTGGGCCCGATCCAAGAAGCCGGATATCGTTAGCAATCTTGTAAAGTGCGGTCGCGGCCGAGTTGATCGCGCCATGCACGAACACATACGCATCATGACCGGCCATATGTTCAAACTTGTTCGTCGCGCTGACGAATGACAGCTTCGTCAGCTGCGCGATGCGACGGGCGACAGCCTTTGCGAATTGAGGCTTTGAATTGATCCCGGTGCCAACCGCTGTGCCACCCTGCGCCAGCGGATATAGTTCGCGCTGCGCCTGCGTGAGCCGCGTCAGCGATGATTTTACCTGCGCCGCGTAGCCGGAGAACTCCTGACCCAACGTAATGGGAGTTGCATCCATTGTATGGGTGCGACCAATCTTGACGATGGCTGTAAATTCCCGCGCTTTCTTGTCCAGCGCCGCGTGAAGGTTTGCCAGCGCCGGCTTGAGGTGCCGCTCTATCTCCGTTGCTGCGGCGATGTGCATGGCCGTCGGGATCGAGTCGTTCGACGACTGGCTCATGTTCACATGGTCGTTCGGATGGATCGGTGACTTCGCGCCAAGCTTGCCGCCGAGGCTGAGGTTGGCGGCGTTGGCGATCACTTCATTGACGTTCATGTTGGTTTGCGTGCCCGATCCGGTTTGCCACACCGACAACGGAAAGTGCTCATCCAATTTGCCGTCAGCGATGTCTTGAGCGACAGCAGCAATGGCCGACGCACGTTTGCGGTCGAGCGACCCAAGTTGCCGGTTGACCTCGGCAGCCGCGCGTTTGATGACGCCGAGCGCGTGCACGATCTTGATCGGCATGCGCTCGGTGCCGATACGAAAATTGTGAAGCGACCGTTCGGTTTGCGCGCCCCAGAGTCGGTCGGCAGGAATCTCGAGAGGTCCGAAAGCGTCGCTCTCAATGCGCGTCCCGGCGGATTTACTGCGTGCCCTGGCCATATGGTCCATCCGAGATCATCAAAACCAACCGTGTCGGCGCGACACTAGGCCGACTGCAACGGAAACAAAAATGCTGGTCGCGAGCCACTGAAGAGGGGCGGGGGCTATTTTTTGCGAAAGCGATCAAGTCGTACCACTTCTCCGCCACCACCGCTGGTCGGTTTTTCCGACTTTTCGCGTTTGGAAGCCGAAGCAGACGAGCGCGTGTGCTTTTCTTTTTCCGGCTCACTTGCGGCGACGGGCACAGGTGGACTCGGCGACGAGCGCTTCTTCTTGTTGTTCGCGGCAGATGGCTCCTGGACATTTGCGGGCGCCGGACGTTCGTCACCTTTTGTGACTTCTTCGAATTGCAGACCAAATTGAACAGACGGATCGAAAAAGCCGTTGATGGCCTCAAAAGGCACGGTGAGCCGCTCCGGAATTCCGCCGAATGACAGTCCGACCTCAAAATCCTCTTCACCAACTTTCAGGTCCCAGAATTGGTGCTGAAGAATAATCGTCATCTCTTCGGGATATTGCGCGCGGAGCCGATCCGACAGGCGCACGCCGTCTGCACGTGTATCGAACGAAATATAGAAGTGATGGTCGCCCGGGAGACCCTTCTTGGCGGTATCGGTCAACACATTGCGCACAACGCCGCGCAATGCCTGTTGAGTGAGAAGATCGTAACGAATCTGATCAGCCATGGACGGTCGAAGCCTGGGTGAATCATTCAATGCTACCGCGACGCATGCTGGGAGCGCTATCCCCGCGCGGGAGTCATAGTTTGCCTGTCATATTATTTCGTTCCGGACAGATAAAGTGGAGGCTTCTGTTGCCAGGTGCCTCCGGACCCCGCCTGACGGAGCTTAACCCGTCAGGGCTTTAGATCGGTCTTTCAAACCGCTTACGCGGCCTGAGCAACCGGAGCATAGTTGTCGTTGGCAACTATGAATGTGGCCCGATATCGGCGGTACCATGCCGAGCAAAAGCACGCCTTTTACGCCCTCGTCGATCCTATTTCGCCCCCGCCGAAACCTGTGCTCGCCGGGCTTTGGTGGAGGCGCCGGGTACTGCCCCCGGGTCCGATGGGTTTATTGCGACGGCC
>DASRAF010000341.1:0-10360 GCA_035638295.1 Pseudolabrys sp. | reverse complement strand
TGACGATCAGCAGGTTGCGCTCGAACAGCGGAACAGCCGTGTGCATGAAGCCCGTGTAAGGCGGGGAATTGGTCCAGTGCGAAATCGGCTTCGGTTTCGTCTTGTCAGCAATGTCCATCACGAACATGCCGCCATCGATGTAACAAAGGTAAAGCCTGTCGGAGCGTTGTTTGTAGACGTTGGTGTTGTGTGCTCGATAACCCTTGTCGAGGTTGTGGCGGGGTAAGGGCGTCTCGCCCTTCTTGGTGCCCGGCATCCACCAACGCCCGATCTCGACCGGCTTTGAGGGGTTGCGGACATCGATGCATCGATAGAACTGGTCGTCGTTCGGGTGGCTCGGCACAAAGTCCGGTGCGCCGGACGCCATGTGCACATATTCACCATCGCAGAACCACAATTGATGCACGCCACGCGAGGTCGCCCCCGAGCAATCGAAGAACGAGATGGATCGGGGCTTTTCCGGCACCGAGACGTCGAACAGCTCGAGCCCAGCCGGCTGCTGGTTCACTTTCTGAGTCTGGTAAGCGACCGCCATGATGTCGCCGGACAGTTCCAACGAATTGGATCGCATATGCGGTTTGGGCAGGTCGGTCTGCGCCACAACTTTCGGGTTGCGTGGATCGGAAACATCGACCGCGGTGAAATTCTTCGGCGCGCTTTCATGCGCGAGCCAAATGATGCGTCGTCCATCTTTTGCGATCTGGACCGACATGCCTTCGCCCATGCCGCCGAAGCCGCCGAGATCGTTTTGCGCGAGCAGTTTGAAATTCCATGTGGTGGGCTCCGCGCTTTTGTTGAGTGGGCTGGTGGCGGTGGACATTCACGTCTCCGTGGCTTGGTTATGCGGAAAGGCCGGCGCAATTTGCGCCGGCCGTGGTTACTACAATGGGCACTATTCCGTCATCGGGGGGTATTACGCGCTTGCCTGCTTGAGAAATTCAGTGCGAAGCGCCTTGCTCCAGTCAGGCACCGCCTTGATTTTGTTTTCTTTCAAGAGGATTTCTGATTGCTCTTGCATGTAGGGCACGAGATCGGAGGGCCACCCCGGCTGTACTTCAACGCGCGCCAATGCCTTGGCAAAGGTATCTTTCGACATCTTAAATCCTTTTGACTCGAAAAACGAATAGACCGTGTCGGCGACTTTGTCCGGCTGCGATTTGAAGTCCTTGGCGACCTCGAGCCAGGCCTTGAGATAGGCGACGATGGTTTCCGGGCTCTTTTGCACGAATTCCGGGGTCGCAGCCATGAACACCGGCAACTTGTCGAATTGGCTGTATTCGGAAAGGGTGACCGCCAACCCGTCTGCTTCCGCGATTGCGTTGTATGGCTCGACGTTCGCCATCGCATCAACGGTCTTTGCCGCCAATGCCGCCACCATGTCATCGACGTTCATGCGCACTTCCTGGTAATCGCCTTTCTTGAGGCCGGCCTTCGGCGCAATCTGGTCTACGAAGATATTGCCGGTGGAGGAGCCGGTCTGGTTGGCGATCTTAAGGCCTTTCAACTGCTCGACCTTCGAGATGTTGAGATCCTTGCGCGCCATGATCCGCGCGGTCTTTCCGACATATTCGATCATGGCGATGGCGAGCAGGCCGCCTTTGTCGTGGCCGATCGCGAAGGAAGGCCCGGCGTAGGTACCCATGTCGACCTGGCGGGCCACCATCTGCTGCATCGTGAGATTGCCCGACGGGACGGCGAATTCCTCGAACTTTATGCCGTGCTTTTCCAGCAGCCCCGAGCGCAGCAGGTAATAAGTCGGCATGCCCCACATGTTGGTCTGGTAGCCCTGCCGCACTGTTTCCAATGCCGCTGCCGGCCTTACACCGAGGGTCGCTGCGAGCGCGCCGACGCCAGTCGCTGCGAGATAGTCACGGCGTGTTAGTCCGCCTCTTTTGGTCATGATGATCCTCCCTTATGCGTTTGCCTTGCCATTGGCTTTCGTAGGTTCGTTTGCGCCGGTCTCGTGACCGAGGTGGCGCAGCAGCATCTTCTGAAAATCGAGAAACTCCACGCTGAGGGGGTCACGCGGCCTCCGCAGCGGAATTCGGATTTCTGTTTTTATTGTACCGGGATGCGGTGTCATCACGATGACCCGATCGGCGAGATAGACTGCCTCAGAAACGTTGTGCGTCACGTATATCACAGTCTTGCGGGTTTCCCGCCAAACATCCGCCAGCAGGCGCTGCATGTCGTCGCGGGTCAGCGCATCGAGCGCTGCAAACGGTTCGTCCATCAGAAGAACCGAGGGATTGTAGGCAAGGGCGCGCGCAATGGCGACCCGCTGCTGCATCCCGCCGGAGAGATGATGCGGGTACGATCCGGTGAATTTATCGAGCTTCACCAGACGCAGTTGCTCGCGCGCGATTTTCTCTCTTTCATTCTTTGGCACGCCTTTCATCTCGAGGCCGAACGCGACATTGCCGAGCGCGGTTCGCCACGGGAAAAGCTGCGCAAAATCCTGGAATACGACGCCGCGGTCCATTCCATGTCCGTCGACTTTTTTACCACCGATGCGGATTTCTCCGGCTGCCGGAGCAAGAAACCCTGCGACAATGTTGAGAAGCGTGGACTTGCCGCAGCCGGACGGGCCGACGATGCACACGAATTCCGAAGCATCGATGTTCAGCGTCACATCTTTGACGCCCGGCACTTTTCCGCCGGGAGTGTCGTAGATCAGCGAGACTTCGCGAATTTCGATGGGGACCATACCTGCTGCCTTACCGCGCTAGCCTTTCGCCGCGCGCACCATGCCCCACCGCAACACAGTCGTACGCTCAAGCAATCCGAAAACGAAACGCTCGAACACAAAGCCGATTATGCCGATCACAATCAACGACGCCAGCATGGTGTCCGTGTTGAGGAACTCTTTCGCATCGAAAATGACCCAGCCCAGCCCCCAATCGGAGGCGGCGATCATTTCGGCGCCCACGACGGCGATCCATGCGCGGAGGAACGCCTGCCGCATGCCGGTGATAATAAATGGCGAGGCGCCCGGAATGATGACCTTCCAAAACAGCCTGTGCTCGTCGGCGCCCATGGCGCCCGCCGCGCGTAGCCAAAGCGGATTGACCGAACGCACGCCTGACCAGGTGTTGAAGATCATCGGAAAGGTCGCTGCATAGAAGACGATGAGAATCGTGGTCAGATTGCCAATGCCGAACCAGAGCATGAAGAGCGGCACTAGTGCGAAGGAAGGGATCGGCATCATCGCGCTTACAAGCGGCAGAAAGAAGTTCTCCACGCTCTGGAAACGGGCCATCAGGATTCCGAGCGGAAGACCGACCACGACCGAGAGCGCGAAGCCGAACATGACGCGATAAAGCGTGAATGCGGCGTGCTTGATCAGGCTGCCGTCAGCTAGTCCGGCAAACAACGTGTGTGCGATCGTCGGCAGGGTCGGTAACAAAGCCGGTGCGAAATAGCCGCTGCGTGCGAGCGCTTCATAGGCAGCGGCTGTAACGAGCAAAGACAGCGTGCCGCGTACAAGGGAACGTCGACGTGATCCCGGTTCGGTCATGACGAGATCATGCCCCAGCGCACCACGGTGTAGTTCTCGATTTTCTGGAAGACGAATTTTTCCAGTGCGAGCCCGATGAGGGCGATCACCACGATTCCGGCCATCATCGTATCGGTGTTGAGAAACTTGCGCGCGCCAAAAATCAGCCAGCCAAGCCCCCACGGCACGGCGGCCAGCATCTCGACGGCCACAAGGATGCGCCACGCCTGCGCAAGCCCGAGCCGCAAGCCTGTCAGAATATAGGGCAGCGCGCCGGGAAAAATGACGTGCCTGAACAGGCGCCGGTCATCGGCGCCCATGGCTTGTGCCGAGCGAACCCAGATTTCCTTCACGGCTTTGACGCCGGTCCAGCTGTTGAAGATGATGGGAAAGGCCGAAACGAAGCCGACCAGCAGGACGGACGAGAGATTGCCGAGCCCGAACCAGAGCAGGAACAGCGGCGCATAGGCGAGGCCGGGGATGGGAGCGCCGATCGACACCAGCGGCAGGAGAATGTCCTCGGCGCGTCGCGAGCGGCCCATGAGCACGCCAACGGTAACGCCGACAATTGCCGCGAGGGCAAATCCGCTGAGCAAGCGGATGAGCGTGTCGATGGCGTGATGAGGCAGGATGCCCGTAATCGTCAAATTGACGAAGGAGGCGGCCACGTCTTCGAGTGTCGGAAAGAGCCTGCGGGGAAAAATGCCGCTCCAGGCGATGATCTCCCAGATTGCCCCGACGACAACGAACGGAAATATATTTCGCCAGATCAACCGCAGGCGTTCGCTGCCCTGCGATCGACCGGGTGCATGATCAGCAGTGATGGCAGTAACGGCGTCCTGCATCTGCCCGTGTTCCTCCCACGGTCTGGACCACATGCGTCGTGAGCGTGGGCCTTTTTCGGCCTTGTAGCCGGCCTTGGTCAAAGGATAGTGCGCTTTGAACGCGCACCACAAGCACGTGCGGCGCAGACGTCCCGCGCAGAATGCGCCACTGGCGCATTTGTGGCAGAACGGCTAAAGCCCGGCACACGCACTTTCAAATCGCCAGGATTTCAAGGGAGAGTTTCGGGATGTCGAAGAATGCGCAGAAGATCGGTTGGATCGGAACCGGCCGCATGGGCTTGCCCATGGCGGAACGCCTGCTCAAGGCCGGCCACGATGTAACCATCTGGAATCGTACTCGCGCGAAGGCCGAACCACTGGCCGCCAAAGGCGGGAAGATCGTCGACAAACTCTCCGAGTTGGCATCCTGCGACGTGGTGTTTTCGATCGTGTCCGAAGGTAAGGACCTGGAGCAGGTGCTCTTCGGCAAGGATGGTGTCGTTTCCGGATCGGGCAAGACACCGCCTGTCTTCGTCGATTGCTCGACAATTTCCGTCGAGGAATCGGCTGACGTCCGCAAGAAGCTGAAGGCGCACGGCGCCGATTACGTTACGGCGCCCGTTTCGGGCAATGCCAAGGTGATCAAGGCCGGACGGTTGTCGTCGGTCGTTTCCGGACCTGAGGCAGCATGCAAGACGATCATTCCACTCATGGAGGTGATCGCTCCGCAGGGTGTTTCATATGTCGGTGATGGCGAGCTCGCGCGCGTCTGCAAGATCGCCCACAACGTCATGCTTGGCGTTGTGATCGAAAACCTGATCGAAATCACACTGCTCGTGAACAAGAGGGGCGTGCCACGTCACGCGTTTCTCGCCTTCCTCAACAACGGCGTGATGGGATCGATGTTCACGCGTTACAAGTCGCCGGCGCTGGTCAATTTAGACTGGACCACGACATTCACACCGGAATTGCTGCGCAAGGATCTCGACCTCGGACTCGAACTCGGCCGCGAAATGGATGTGCCAATGCCGGTGACGGCCGCCACGCGCGAGGTTCTGCAAGGCCACTTTGGCCATGCAACCCTTCAGCCGGACCCGCAGGCCTATCTCAACAAGGACTTCGCGGCGTTGATAGAGACGATGGCTCTCGCGGCCGGCATGAAGCTCACGCCCGAAAATAAGAATGTGCCGACAGGGCTTGAGAGCTAAGGCTCAACGCGTGCAATGAAACAAAAAAAGGGCCCCTTGCGGGGCCCTGTGTGCATAAGGTGGAGGATTCACGCCGCCGTCTAAGCCTGAAGGGAGGAAAACGGCGGCTGCGCACGTCACCACTCAAATCGCATGGCGCGTCTATCTCAAGTAAAATGGACATAAATTTCATGGAGGTTATGCAGAATAGACATGTCACGCCCCCCGGTCGAGGGGTAATTGCCGGAAACCGGAGCTCTCAATGACATTCACGCTCTACAACGCCCCTCAGTCGACGTGTAGTCAACGCGTCCGCTTTGTGTTGAACGCCAAGCGTCTGCCTTTCGAGGAGGTGAAACTCAATCTGCTCGAAGGGGACCAGCTCAAGCCCGAATACCTCAAGCTCAATCCTAACGGGGTGGTGCCCACGCTCGATCATAATGGCGCGATCATCATCGATTCAACGGTCATCACCGAATACCTGGACGAGATATCACCTGACGGCAGCTTTACGCCGGAAGATCCGGTCGAGCGGGCGCGCATGCGCACGCTGATGCATTTCATAGACGAGATGCCCGCGCCTGCGGTGCGAGTGCCAACGTTCAATCTGGCATTTCTGCCCAGCTTTCAGAAGATGACACGCGAGGCTTTCGTGGAAATGGCTGAGAGCAAGCCGTTGCGACGCGAGTTCATGCTCACCATGGGGCAGACCGGCTTTCCCAAGGCGGACATGGATGCCGCACTCGGCCGTCTGCGCCGCACCTATCAACGCATGGACGCTGAAATCAAGCGGAGCGGGGGGCCGTGGCTGCTTGGCAAAGAAATTACTTTGGCCGACGTGGCTGTAATGCCGTCAATGGTCCGCATACACGACCTGGGCATGCCGGACTGGCAGGACCTGCCCCGGGTCGTGACCTGGTTCGACAATATTCGCGCGCATCCGGCGTTCAAGCCGACGTTCTATCATGGGTCGCTGTTGAGCGAACGCTTCCCGCATCTGCGGGAAAAGGCATCGGTGTGATTGCGCGCCAGATGGCGAGCCGGAGCTCGTAACCGCGCTCCGGCTCTTTCGTTCAATACTTCGCCGAAATCGGCAGTTCTTCCGCGGGGAACAACGAGATTAAACGGCAGCCTTTGTCGGTGACCACGACCTCTTCCTCGATGCGTGCAGCCGAGAAGCCGTCGGTGGCGGGGCAGTAAGTCTCGATCGCGAAGACCATGCCTTCCTTGATTTCGGTCGGGTGATCCATGGACACGACACGCGAGATGATCGGCCGCTCGTGCAAGTTCAGGCCAAGGCCGTGCGCGAACTGCAGGCCGAACGCCACCATCTCGTCCGGGAAGCCGAACTCGTTGGCTTTCGGAAAAACTTCGCAGATGTGTGCGGTACTGGCGCCAGGCTTGATACGGGCGATGGCATTGTCCAGCCATTCGCGCGCCTTCTTGTAGGCGTCATGCTGCGCCGGCGTTGCGCGCACGACATTGAAGGTGCGGTAGTAGCATGTGCGATAGCCCATGAACGACTGCAGGATATCGAAGAACGCCTGGTCGCCCGGGCGGATCATGCGGTCGGTGAAATTGTGCGGATGCGGATTGCAGCGTTCGCCGGAAATGGCGTTGACCGCTTCCACGTCGTCGGAGCCGTGCGTGTAGAGGAACTTGTTGACCTCGGCGACGATGTCGTTTTCCCGCACGCCGGGTCGCAGCATTTCGTTGACCACGTCATAGGCGCCATCGACCATCGCGGCAGCGCGGTTGAGCAGCGCGATCTCGTCTGATGACTTGACCTCTCGCGCACTCAGCATGATCTGCTGGCCGTCCTTGATTTTAAGCCCGGCCTTCTCCAGCTCGAACATCATCGGCGGTTCGATGATGTCGACACCGATCGGCATCTTGGCGACGCCGGCAGCTTTGATGATTGAAGCCATTTCCTCGGCATGACGCTTCATGAGTCCGAAGGCCGGATCGACGGTGCCACGCAAACCGACAAGGCCGGCTTTGCAGTTTTCAGGCTTGAGCCATGGCGAATAGAGCTTGTGATGCACCGCGGCCGAGCCGAAATCCCACAGGATCGGGTCGCCACCGCGCGTCAGCAGCACCCAGCGCGACAGCTTATCGCGCGCCCATTCGCCGATCTTGGTCGACGTGACGTAACGGATGTTGTTGTCATCGAACAGCAACAGTGCGCCGAGGTCTGACGCTTCGAGCGCGGCCTGTGCGCGGCCAAGCCGATACCGATGCATGCGGCGGTAGTCCACACGCTCCTCGAAATCGACGCCCATGGTGCCGAGCACCGGCAAGTGCCGGCCCCAGTTGTAGCGGGGGTTAATGTCTTCGGCGGTGATCTTCACCGGCTCGCGGGTTCTCTCGTCCATGGTCGTCTCCTTACGCGGTATTAAAACCGGCTATATCGCCGGAAGGGTCGATTGATTATAGGCCTTGTCGCCGGCGTTGTCGGCAGGAATGGGCGCGTCAATGAGCCTCGACGTTGGCGTCCTTGATCACTGCGCCCCAAACCTCGGTCTCTTTCCTGATGAATGCCGCGGCCTCGGCCGGAGTGCCCCCGGCGGCGTGCAGGTTGATCTGGGCAAAGTGCTCCTGCGCTTCGGGGCTTTGCAGCACTTCATTTACGGCTTTGTTGAGCTTTGCAACGATCGCGGCCGGTGTCTTCGGCGGAGCGGCCATTGCATTCCAGGTGCCGGATTCGAAGTCCTTCACGCCGGCTTCGGCGAGTGTCGGTATGTCCGGCAGACTGGGGATGCGCTTGTCTGTTGCGACGGCAAGGATGCGCGCCTTGTCGGCCTGGTGCAGTTTGATCGCGGAAGCGAGCTCCATGAAGATGAAATCGACGTGGCTCGCGATAATGTCATTGAGAGCAGGTGCAGTTCCCTTGTAGGGGACGTGCACGAGTTTGGTGCCGGTGATGCGCTCAAACAGAGCCGCGGTCAGGTGCGATGTGGTGCCGATGCCTTGTGAGGCGTAATTGACCTTTCCGGGATTCGCTTTGACATAAGCAACGAACTCTTGAGGCGTCTTGGCTGGAAAATCGGGACGGACCAGCAGCACATTGGCAATCGAGGTCATGATCGCCACTGGCTCGAACTGCGTGGGATCGAAATTCATCTTCTTGTAGAGCAGGGGATTGACCGTGAGCGGCGCTGGTTGCGCGGCGAGCAACGTATATCCGTCGGGATCAGACGTGAAAACGGCCTCGGCCCCGATATTGCCCGCGGCACCTGCGCGGTTTTCGACGATGACGGGCTGACCAAGTTTCTGGTGGAGGCCTTCAGCAACGATACGCGTCACAGTGTCGACGCCGCCACCAGCCGGCACACAGACGATGATCTTGATCGGCTTGTTTGGAAAATTGGCCGCAGAATCCTGCGCGAGCACAGTCGACGCCAGGAACGCCATCGCCGAAATCGAAACGAACAGTGCGCGCACTCGGTCTCCTCCCTTGCGCCTTTGTCTTATGCGACGCGCGCCAGCTTTTGCGCCGGTAATTTCAGACTGAACAGCCGTATGGCATTGCCGCCCAGGATGCTGCGCTTTGCCTGCTCGTTCAGGAATGGAAGATCGTAGATTGTCGACGGCAGGTCAAAATCCCAGTGCGGATAATCCGATGAATAGAGCAACTGCGTTTCCGCCTTGATCATGCGGAACGTCTGCTCCAGCGCGGCCATGTCGGTCATCTCCATCGGCTGCGAGGAAAAGTACATGTCACGCATGTATTCGCTCGGCTTCCTCTTCAGTGCAGGCGCTTCCGATGAGCGCATCATGTATTCATTGTCGAAACGCTGCATCATGAATGGCACCCAGGCGAGACCGCTTTCAACCCACAGCACTTTCAGCTTTGGAAACCGCTCCGGCAGCCCGTTGGTGATCCAGTTCGCGAGATGCACCATGTTGTAGAAAACGAAACCGAGCGCATGCACGGAGATGAAGCGATTCATCATACCAACGGTCTGGTCACCCCAATTGTAACCGGCATGAAACGCGAGCGGCAGGTTCGTCTCTTCCAGCAAGGCGTAGGT
Source organism: Pseudolabrys sp. (assembly GCA_035638295.1). Taxonomy (GTDB): domain Bacteria; phylum Pseudomonadota; class Alphaproteobacteria; order Rhizobiales; family Xanthobacteraceae; genus Pseudolabrys. The sequence goes on along the minus strand of DASRAF010000341.1, from coordinate 819 downwards.
CTTCATGTACGAATTGTGGTGCACCGGGCGGTAGCGCGCGGACGTGACCATGAAGCCGACCACACCCTTGGCCTGGCCAAATTCCTGCACCGTCCTGAACGCGGCCTCTGCATCGTTAAACGGCAGATATAGCATCGAGCGGATGCGGGGTTCGTGCGCGAGTACACGTTCGGTGAGCCAACGATTGTAGGCGCGGGCGAGCGCGACTTCGACTTCGACCTGAGGATGGAGTCCAAGTTGAAGCATCGGCGTGGGAAACATCACTGCAACGTCTATTCCGATGGCGTCCATCCACTTTCGTGTCAACACGATGTCGCGCTGTACGCCGGGTTCGGTCTTTTCCAGGCCGCGTACGCCGTAGCGCATTACACGCCCGCCCATATCCTGATAGCCAACTCCAGCCGGCAGCATGCCGACACCCTTGGCATTGGCCTGCCGAGCACTGCGCGCCAGCTGCTGCAATACCGGATCGTCCATGTAATCGAGAATTTCGCCGATTGATTCACTTTCGTAGTGATGTGAATCCACATCGACGATCGGAAAATTCTTGTAGCCGCGCTCGGTCGCTTGTTTGCTTGCATGCGCGAGCAATTTCGATGTGTCGAATTCTTCGACCTCCATGCGGCGAAAATCACTGAGCGGAAGATCCATCTGCCTATCCGCCCACTTGTCGGCCTGACCAAGCCTGCCACATGCCGAGCTCGAAAAGCTGCAGGTTCACGGCCTTGAGCATGGCAGTGGCCGTTACCATCACGTCAGTGGCGGTCACCGCGTCGGCCGGGAAAGCAGGCAGGGCGCCGTCCCGCTCGGCTGTGCGCT
>DASRAF010000340.1:0-14736 GCA_035638295.1 Pseudolabrys sp. | reverse complement strand
CGGTTGATGCCCCACGGCACTTCGTGTTCGTTCTTACAGGCCGTGACGCAGGCGTTGCATTCAATGCAACGGTCGGCGTCACAGAGGAATTTCATTCGAGCCATGACATTTCCTCCTTACGCCGCCCTGATCTGGCAGAGGGTGGCTTTTGGTTCTTGCATTCCGGTCACCGGATCGTAGCCGTAGGTGGTGAGCGTATTCACGCTTTCACCCAGCACGATTGGATCGGCGTCCTTGGGATATTTGTTGCGTTGATCCTCGGTCATGAACCAGCCGGCGAAGTGGAACGGTGTCCACGTGACGCCTTTGCCAACGCGCTCGGTTACGAGAGCCTTCATCCGGCAGACCTTGCCGTTCGGCATCTCGGCGCCCGAGACCAGGACCCATCCACCATCCTTGATGCCGCGATCGGCGGCATCGGCGGGATTGATCTCGATGAACATGTCCTGCTGCAACTCAGCCAGCCATTTGTTCGACCGGGTCTCTTCACCGCCACCTTCGTATTCGACAATGCGACCGGACGAGAGGATCAGCGGGAATTGCTTGGCGATACCCTTTTCGACCGCCGCCTTCTGAACCGTGAAGCCGATGTTCGGCAGACGGAACTGCTTGGCGTCGGGCAACGTGGGATATTTCTGTACCAGTTCGACCCGCGGCGTGTAGATCGGCTCCCGATGGACCGGGATCGCATCCGGCAGACCGAAGGCATTCGCCCTCGCCTTGCCGTTCCCGTACGGGATGCACCCGTGTTCGATCGCGACGCGCTGGATGCCGCCGGACAGGTCGATGGACCATGACACCGCGTCGGGCGTGGCGGGGTTGATCTTGTTGATCACGGCGAGCTCCGCCTCGGTGAGATCCTTGTCCCATCCGAGCTTCTTGAGCACGCCGTAAGTGAACTCCGGGTAGCCGTCCTTGATTTCGGAGTCCTTCGAATAATAGCCGTTGCCGAGCAGACTCACCTTGCGGGTGCTGCCGTCCGGCAATTTCTCCTCGCGTTCGACCCCGAAGCGCGCGCGGAACGTGCCGCCGCCTTCCTTGATCGAGAGGTTCGTATTGTAGAGCAGCGGTGTGCCGGGATGGCGGATCGCCGGGGAGCCCCAGCATGGCCAGGGCAGACCATAGTAGTCCCCCTTGTTGGGGCCGGTCGTCGCCTTCTGCGTGCGCATGTCGAAATCGGCCTGATGAGCCATATGCGATTTGATGCGCTCCGGCGACTGGCCGCAGTAGCCGGTCGACCAGCCACCGCGGTTGATCTCACGCAGGATATCTTCCGCCGACGGCAGGTTGCCGTTGACCTTGATGTTCCTGAACATCCTGTCGGCAAAGCCGAGTTTCTTGGCGAGAAGATACATGATCTCCAGGTCGTCCTTGGACTCGAAGATCGGCTTTACGATCTGCTCGCCCCATTGCATCGCACGATTGGAGGCGACGCGCGACCCATCGGTTTCGTAGCTGGTGGCAGCCGGCAACAGATACGTGCCGTTCTTGCGTTCAGCGAGCACGGCCCAGGTGGTCGGATGCGGGTCAGCAACAACCAGCAGATCCAGGCTCGCGATCGCTCGGGCCGCTTCGGGCATACGTGTGACGGTGTTGCCGCCGTGGCCCATCACGAACATGCATTTGATGTTGTCGGTCTGGGCAACCTGGTCTTTCGCCAGCAACGTTGCGTCATGCCAGCGCGTCGAGGGAATGCCCGGGGTATTCATCAACGCCGGCGTGTCGAAGCGGCTTTTCAGCCACTCGAAGTCTTCTTCCCACACACGGCTCCAGTGCCGCCACGCCGGCTCGGCGAGGCCGTAGTAGAGCGGCAAAGTCACGATATCGAGGCCGAGATCGGTCGCGCCCTGAACGTTGGTGTGACCGCGGAAAATATTGGCGCCCGTACCCGGAGCGCCGACGTTGCCTGTGGCGAGCAGCAGAATGCAGCTCGCGCGAACATTTGCGGTGCCGACCGTATGCTGCGTCTGACCCATCGCCCAGATGAGGCAGGACGGTCTTTCTTTCGCGAATTTTTCGGCGACGCGCTTGAGCTGCTCACCCGGCACACCGGAGATGCGCTCGACTTCCTCCGGCGTATACTTTTCGACCTCCTTGCGGATGTCATCCATGCCGTAGACGCGCTGCTCGATAAATTGCTTGTCTTCCCAGCCGTTCTTGAAGATATGCCAGAGCATTCCCCACAGCACCGGTATGTCCGTGCCCGGACGTATCCGCACATATTCGGTCGCGTGCGCACCCGTGCGTGTCATACGCGGATCGCAAACGATGAAATTGGCACGGTTGAGCTCCTTGCCTTCGAGAAGATGCTGCAGAGACACCGGATGCGCTTCGGCGGGGTTGCCCCCGAGGAACAACAGCGTCTTTGAATTGCGAATGTCGGTGTAGCTGTTGGTCATCGCACCGTAGCCCCAGGTATTGGCTACGCCCGCGACGGTGGTCGAGTGGCAGATACGCGCCTGGTGATCCGAGTTGTTGGTTCCCCAATATGCCGCGAATTTGCGATTAAGGTACGCACCCTCGTCTGTGAACTTGGCCGATCCCAGCCAGTAAACCGATTCGGCGCCGGATTTTTTCCGGATCTCGTTCATCTTGTCGCCGATCTCGTTTATGGCGGTATCCCATGAGATGCGCTGCCATTGGCCGTCCACCAGCTTCATGGGGTAACGCAGCCGGCGATCGCCATGCACGAGTTCGCGGGTCGCGGCACCCTTGGCGCAGTGCGAGCCGCGATTGATCGGGCTGTCCCAACCCGGCTCCTGACCGATCCATACTCCGTTCGACACTTCGGCCAGCACGGTGCAGCCGACCGAACAATGCGTGCAGATATTCTTCCGGATAGTGGCGCCGGCGACATTGGGGCCCGCAGCTTCCGCTTTCTGCACGCTCGCGAGCGGAAGCGAACCTATTGTTGCCAAGCCGCCGGCGACGAGACCGGAACGGCGCAAGAAGCTACGACGATCGAGACCAGCGGCCGATTGACGGCCGACCGTCGCCGCGAGATTACTGCGACGTGTCTGTCGCTCTGTTCTTTTGATCAACACGGCTCGGCCTCCTTCAGCTTGGATATCGGTTGACCTTGTAGAAGGTCTGTACGTCGGTGGAATTCGCCTGGTAACGGGCCTTCTTCTTGTCTGCGTCGGATTCCGACGCAGCGGCCTCGGTGGCGAGCGGAGCAGCCGCAGTCACGGCCAGACCCGCTCCCGCGCCCATCGCGCGCAGGAAGTCGCGACGGCCCACTTTTGATTTCTTGTCCTGTTCTTTCATCGCCGTTCCCTCCTTGATTTCTTCTATGGCGCCTTCGTCTGCCTCAGGCCGGCATGTCGAAAGCTTCCGTTTCAATCTCGATAAAGACACGGCCGAGTGTTCCCAGCCGTCTGTAGAAATCCGCAGCCGCTGCGCTTTCCAGATCGCTGAAGAGGCGGCCGATCCAGGGCGCCATGTGTTTCTCGAAGATCAAGCGGTCGGAATCGGGCGGCGCCGGCAGCCGGCCGCCCACCAGGCCGGACATGATCTCACATAGAATGCCGGCGTGGTCTTCTGGTTCGGCTATGCCTTCAGCGCGCGCGATCCCGATGCGTGCGAGATCTTCGCGCAGGCGCGCCAGCGGACGTTCCAGCAGGAAGCCCGTAAGGTAATACGATCCATATGGCATGAGTTCGCCGCGGCCGAGCCCGATAAACAGGTCGAAATACTCGCGCTCGACTTTCTCGACCGTGGTGCGTTCGGCGGCTTCGGCGAGCGAGGCATGTGCGAGGCCGAGCGGCGAAGCATCGCTGCGCAGGGCGGCAAGTTTGGACAAAAGCGACGCATCGGGCGCCCGCATCAGCAGGGTGGCTAGGAGCGCATATTCGCTGGCCCTGGCAACGTCGACGTCGTCGATATCGCCTGCTCTTGCGCCATACAGATCTGGCCGAAGGACCGCTCGATCAACACCGGTTGCAGTTTCAACTGAAACTACACGCTCGGCCGGAACACGAATCCAGTTGGAAACGGAGGGCTGCGAGATACCTATTTGACGGGCAAGCTCGCTCACACCACCAGCGGCGCGGATCGCTTCGGATAAACCGGGGTCTCTCATTGAAGTTTCTTGTTTCGAATTATGACAATGAAAGCGTAATGGCCCACTGGAAGGCGGGTCAATAGCTTGAGGCTATAACTAAGGAACAATCCTGCGCGAGCTTCATTCCGGCAGCGCGCCGCCGTGCCTTCGAATTGCGCTCCGCTCTACGCGGCCTTGAGGTACCTCATTGTGCACTGCAGCAACCTCTGTTGATTTTGCCGAAGCGCTCCCGACCTGCTGTTCAGTAGCCAATTTCTCGGCGCCGGTCCGGCCTACCTCCTCAGAAATGGCTGCCGGAGTAACAGAAGTCCGCTCAGACTCGCTTTCGGCCTTCTCTGGCGTGGAGTCGCCAAACAACTCGGACACCATGCGCTTCACATCAATGCCCGGATCCAGATCACCAAAACCTGGCGCCGCTGCCGCTCCTGCAACATTGTTCCAATAGTTCTCGTTCAAGCCCACGAAGTCGCGGATCGCAGGATCGGCCGCCCAGACGCGGCGAAGGGCCGCATGTCGCAGGGCACTCGGTACGCCGGGCTGCATAAACGCCGTGATGTCCGTGCCGGCACCAATCGATTCGATCGGCGGAAGGCTGCTGACATCAAATTCCTTGGCCGCAGGTCCTGCCGATATTTGCGAACCCGGTCCGGGCTGCTCTTCCAACGGATTGATGGTTTGCGCTGGATCGGTTTTCTTCGAGTGTGCAGTTTCGTCAGCGGCCTCGCGCTTGCGCCGCGACCACCGGCTGATGAAATTTTCTTCGTCGTTCACTTGCGATCTCCGCCCGCCAGCGGTCCTCGGCGCGCCAATGCCTCGGGATTGGCACGGTCACGCTTGCGCTTAACGAACTCCTGCTCAACATGGTGCTCGGCTACAAAAACCGCAATCGATTCCTGCATCGATTTCGGCATCGCCACACCTTCAACAACATTACCTCCGGCTTCGGTCATTGCCTCGCCCTCGGCCGGATCCGCCGTGACCAACGCCAATTCATAAGGTGGATCACGTTCGACGGGGCGCAGGACGATCCACAGCAGGGGCGCTTCCGTGTTCAGGTTGTCACGATAGTTCGCCGTTTCTGTCCGAAACAGTTCCACATCTGCCGCGCCGACATAAAAAGTTGCACGCTCTCCGTCATCGGAGAGCTTGGTCCATGGCGACGCGTCCGGAACGCCGGTCAGCACGCCGATCGGACGCCAGTGGAAGTCAATCCACTGGCTGGCGCTCTTGCTGCGCTCGACCAGAACCCCGACGGGAATGGTCGCAAGCGGGGTCGCGCTCAACTGACTGCCTCCAGACGCTGCACCGGTAGCCCGGTCAGCAGGTTCTGCGGTTTCATGCGAATGGTCCTGTCGGGCGTCATCGCCAGGATCAGGTAGACGGGCTCGCCCCTGACTTTATCAAGCATGACCAGAGGGTCACGGAAGTTCAGCCGAAACAACCCGACTACACGCGCCAGAGTGGCATCGTCGATGTCCTGACCGTGCCAAAGCATGTCGCCGATCGCGGTCGCGTCGGTGTCGAGCCCAACATACCAAGTAAGATCGACGTCGCGCAGTTCCTGCAAAGGCTCGATGCTTACGTCAACACCGACCACATGCGCGATCCAGCGTTCCATTGCTTTTGCCAGCGCGTCGAGCCCTTCGCGCCCGGCGGTCAGATCGAGCGCCATATCGAACCGGTCGCTGCGTTCCCAATAGCTACCGGCATTGTCGCCGTTGATAACATCGATATTAGCCTCGGCGGGAATGCCAAGCATTGAAACCAGCGGCGTTACCGACCCGGGATTGCTGCCGCCCACCGTTTCTTCGTCGGCTGCGAGCAACGAACCTTCATGCAACGTGACACGCTGGGTACGGAAAAATAGTTCAGCGGCACGCAGCACGCGCGGATCCTGCACGTCATCAAGCGCATTGCGCAGAATGACGTGCATCAGTTGATTCACGAACAATGGTGGGACGTTGCCAACGCCGTTCCGTACCAGTGCACCGAATGCAGCTTCGAGCGTTTCATGCCGCAGCAGGTGATCGCGAAAATCGATCAGAAGCCGCCAGTTTTCGCGCGCATCCGGGTCAGCAATCGACGCGATGTCCGAAGTTGAGACAGGCAGACGTGGGTTGGCCAGCAAGCGCGCATGCAAGGTCTTCTCAGCCGCACACGCATCCGGCGGCGGCAGCAACTCCGGACGCGCAAGATAAAGTTTCAAGAACTCGTCGGTCACGTGTAGCCCACCCGCTCGACCACGATCGAGAAGATGATGGCCGCTGGAAATCCAAAAATCGTTCATTTGCGTTCGCGTCCGGCCATCGAAATCAAATCGATAGCTTCGCCCGGTTGCTCGTCCTCGCCGTCGACCTCCAGAAAGGAGAAGGCACGTAAGGGTTTTGGTCCATTGCGCGGACGAAGGGCACGAAACGATTCCCTCACTGCGCCTTTTTCAAACGACCGATGAACGGCGATCAGTGTGTCCAGCGGCTGATCGCAAAGTGACTCCGAAAAAGTGATCTCCTCCTCCGCCGCCGCAGTCGCATCATCGACAGTAGGGGCACCGAAATGTGTCATCAGCTGCCTCGCCAACGACTCGATGACGACGCGCCGATCTTCTTCGCTGGCTTCGACGATCTGTACCAGCGTCGACCATCCGAGGCTCGACACGCCAAGGAAGCCACTGCGAAACGCAGTACGAATCTTACCCTGGAGCGAAGCCGTATCACGATTCCAGAACACAAAAGCACCGGACACAGCCCACTCGCCCGGCTCAGCTGCCGTTTCGAACACGAATGTGTCGGAGGCATCAAGCCTTATCGTGCGAAGAAGCTTCAACTGCGCGGCCCTCTGGTTGCGGCATCGAACCAAGCCGGTTCGCCGAGGCGCGGCAGGAGTTTTTTCTTCGACACTTCAACCTTCCCCATGCGGCGGATCAACAGGTCACCATCTTCATCGATATCGCGTCGAATACCCTGTTCCGGGGACATCCTTTCCAGATAGCTTTTTGCGACGGCGCCGAACCCACTTTCCCGCCACAAGTCGAATGTGCGCATAAAATTTCGCGCGAAGCTTTCTAGAAGTTGGGTCGACATAGTGTCGGTGAAACCTTCTTCCTCGAGCGCTGTAACGAATGGATTCAATCCTGGCTCGTTCCCGGTCATGGACACCGTGCGTATCATGCCGCCGAAAACCAGCCAGGGTGGCACCTCACCCTCGGAAGCTTTGCGCGGCCAAGCCAAGCGCCCTCCGCCGACAAGGCCCCGATTGACCAACAGTGAATCCGGCCACTCGATCGTGACGGAGGTGCTTGGCTGCGCAAGGGCAACGAGCGCGTCCGCAAGAGCGGCCATCCCGGCATAGAAAACACGGCGCGCTTGCATCAAGGGCTCGGCCGGCTCCACCACCACGGCAAATTCGGCCAGATCGAAGCGGCCGACATAAACCAGCGTGCCGGCGCCGCGTTCGGGGGCTATCGAGGTTGCATGCGTGAACGCGTCGCCGACCTCGCGCAAGCGCACAGCCGAGAACGGCGGGGGCAACGTCAGTTCGGACGCAGAAGCCGTTCGCGATCGGGCCGTCTCCAGCGGCATGTTCCGCGCTCTACCTTTCTTGTTTGAATACATATAACTATAGCGGTGAAGGTCCCCAGACCAGTCCCGTGGTGCTGGGGGGCCGCTGCGAAGGCCATCGATTGTGGCCATTTGCCGCGAACTTGCGGGACAAACAAAAAGGTTAATGAACCGATGGCCGAACGGCCGCGCACCATCCTGATCTGTTCGTGCGAGAACACCATGCCGCTTGATGGTGAAGCGGTACGCCGTGCCTGTCGCGACGCGGAGGTGATCGAAGGACGGCAATTCTGCCGCGCCGAACTTGAACGGTTCCGCAAGGCAGCCGCCGGCGCGGAAACGCTTGTCGTTGCCTGCACCCAGGAAGCGCCGCTCTTCAGCGAGGTCGCCGATGAGACCGAAAGCAGCGCGCCGCTCTCGTTCGTAAATATACGCGAGACAGCCGGATGGTCAGACGACGCTGCCAAAGCCGGACCGAAAATGGCGGCGTTAATTGCCGCAGGAACTGAGCTAGCGCCGGATATTCCCTTTGTCCCACTGACAAGCGAGGGGATCACACTGCTTTACGGCCGGGACGAGCAAGTTATCGAAGCGGCGAACCTGCTCAAAGACCAACTCGACATCACCGTTCTGATCAGACCAGACGCCAACCTCGCGCCACCACGCGTAACCGAGTTTCCAATCGTGAAAGGCACGATCCGCGCCGCCAAAGGTTATCTTGGCGCTTTTGAGATCACTGTCGACGATTACGCAACACCCAGTCCTTCCTCACGCGCAGGCCTCGAGTTCGGGCATGGCCGCAATGGCGCAATATCCCGCTGCGATATTTTTATCGATCTGTCGGGCGGTCCATCGCTTTTTCCGGCTGGCGATCTTCGCGATGGCTATCTGCGAGCCGACCCGGGCGATCCTGCAGCGATTTTGCGTGTCGTATTGAAGGCACGCGACCTCACCGGCAGTTTTGACAAGCCGCGCTATGTAACCTTCAGCGAAGATCTGTGCGCACACTCGCGTTCCAGAATTGTTGGCTGCCGCCGCTGTCTAGATCTTTGTCCGACCGGTGCAATCGCCCCTGCCGGTGATCACGTCGCCATCGATGCTCATATCTGCGCCGGCTGCGGTCAATGTGCCGCGGCCTGTCCGACGGGCGCCGCCAGTTATGCCTTGCCACCATCCGACGCATTGTTGCGCAAGCTTCGTGTGCTGCTCGGCACCTATCGCGAGGCCGGTGGCAAACATGCTGTCGTGATGTTCCACGATGCCGAACATGGCCAGGGATTGATCGACGCATTGGCCCGGCATGGGCCCGGGCTACCGGCGAATGTGCTGCCGGTGGAGGTTAACGAGGTCACGCAGATCGGCCTTGAATCCGTCGCGGCGGCGCATGCCTATGGCGCCTCAGCCGTACGTTTTCTCATTCGGGCGAGGGCAAGGCACGATATTGCCGGTTTGAATAAAACAATCGCACTGGCGCAACCGATTTTGGCCAAGCTCGGCTTCGACGGCACACGTGTCGAAGCGATCGAGACGGACGATCCTGATGCGCTCGGTGATGCCTTGCGTGGGATTGCTCCGTTGGAAGGTACGGCAAAGAACGCAACCTTTTTGCCGACGGGGGGCAAACGCGAATTGATGCGTCTCTCTCTGCGCGAGCTACACGCGGCCGCCCCGACACCGATCGACATCGTGGCACTTCCGGAAGGTGCGCCATTTGGCACAATCGAGGTTCGCGTGGAAGGTTGCACACTGTGCCTGTCCTGCGTGTCGGCGTGCCCTACCGGCGCGTTGTCCGATGACCCCGAGCGGCCAGTGCTGCGATTTGCCGAAGACGCCTGCGTACAGTGCGGTTTGTGCAAGGCGACGTGTCCCGAAAAAGTGATAAGTCTAAAGCCGCAAATCGACTTTCGTGCCGCCACGGCTCTTGGCCGCATCATCAAACAGGAAGAGCCTGCCGAGTGCATTCGTTGCGGCAAGCCTTTCGGCGTGAAGAGCTCGGTCGAACGCGTCATCGCAAAGCTCGAAGGCAAGCATTGGATGTACAAGGACTCGAAGAAGCGACTCGACGTCATCCGCATGTGCGAAGGCTGCCGTGTCGCTGCCATGGCCGAAGAGCAATTTGATCCGTTTGGCGCGCCTCAGCGCCCGCCGGTGCGGACGACTGAAGATTACCTGCGTGAGCGGGAGCAGAAGGGCGAAAGCTAGTTATTTTTTGTTGTTCGTCGTTTTGGCAAGAAATTCCACCAGAGCCTTGCGATCCTCCGCTGATCCGATTGTTTGCTCCGGCATTTTGGTGCCGGGCGTGTAGTGCTCAGGTCCGACCTCAAACAATTTTGACACTGTTTCTGGCGTCCACACGATGTCCAATTTTTTCAGTGCAGGCGAGAAATTGTAACCTGGAAGCGTTGCAATACGGCGGCCGAAAATGCCGTGCAGCGTCGGACCGGCCTTGTTTCCCTCATCGGGAGAAAGCGTGTGACAGGCTACGCAGGCACGGAAGACTTCTGCGCCATGTTCGCCGGCATAGGCGGCTAAGGGATCTTCAGGCGCGCCGACCGCGACCGAGCCAATTGGCTCTCCACTAGAGGCATCCCAACGGCGGATCATCCTGTCGGTTCCGCCAGTTAATAATGTACGGTTATCGCGAAAGAAAGCTACCGACCATACCGGCAAGCCTGGGCCAACCAGCGTATGCGCAAGCTTGCGGGTCTTGCGCTCGATCACCGCCACCGAGCCGCGAATACCAGCTGCCGCAACGAGGCTGCCGTCCGGCGAGATTGCTACAGCAATGACGGGCGTCGATGATGCTTCGACTTCAGAAAGAACCTCGCCGTCTGCCGACGTGAAGTAAACCTTGCCGTTCGCCCCGGCTGCAACAATTTCCCCGTCGGGCGCGACCGCGACGTCGTTGAGCGGAGTCGGCAAATTGCGGACGATCTCATTGCTGCCTGCCAGCGGCCAGATGCGTACCGTTGCGTCATAGCCCGCGCTTACGACGTTCTTTCCGTCCGGTGAAAAGGCAACGCCATTGACATTTTGAGCATTACCTTCAAGCACCCGGGGCTCACCTCCATTCAGCGGCCACAGGCGAACCGTGCGATCCCACGATGCCGACGCAAGTATTGTATTGTCGGGCGATACCCCGACACTCGCGATTGGCGCGGAGTGGCCACTGAGAATTCGGTCGGGCTGCTGCTCTCCCGGGGTCCAGATCGCGATGCGAGCGTCCGCTCCGGCAGTAACAATGCGTCCGTCATTCAGGTAGGCGACCGCATTCACGGCGCCGTCGTGAAGACGCAATACCTGCTGAGCGGTATTGAGATTGAGCGACCAGCGGATGGCAGACGTGTCGAAACTGCCGGACACTGCCTGCATTCCATCCGGAGCGATTGCGAGAGCGCGCACCGGCCCACCATGTCCGCGCAACTGCGCCTGCGCGGGAAGCACGAACAGCAACAACAGGATTGGGCTAAGCCGTTTGATCGATTGCAACATCAGCATTCAAATTACCTCGTGGCGTCAGCCGCTATCAGGCTCCATACCGAGTGCGGCAATCCGTGCGCGCACGCGATCATCACGCAACGCGGCGAGAAATACCTGCACCCCTGGGCGCTCACGCCGATTATCAACGACAAGAAAATCGTAGTGTTCCGGCGAAACCGGCAGGAATCCGAGACCGTACAATTTCGCCACCGGTTCGATCGCAAGTCCCCAGTCGGCGCGACCCTGAGCAATTGCCGTCGCGACGGCGTTGTGAGATTTCGGCTGATTGGCGTAGCCGGCTGGGCGCGCACCGCCAAGTAATTTGTCGGTCAGTACGCGCGTGCCGGCGCCGGCGTTGCGGTTGATCATCAGGGCCGACTTGTCGGCCAGAATAATTTTCAACGCTTCGTTCGCGCCGCGACCCTCAAAGCGAGCGTCACCTGGCCGGAACACAAGGCCCTGCATCCGTCGCCAGCCCGGGACGAGGAAGAGGCCTTCGGTCGCAAGATGCTTGTTATATTGTCCGCTCGCTGGATCGATGAGATGGATGGGGGCTATGTCGCATTCACCGCGATTGGCCGCGGCCACACCACCTAGGCTGCCAACCGCCAGGATGCGCGCCGTCAACCCGTGATCGGCAAGCGCCCCAACCACAACATCAAGCGCTACGTCGTGACTGCCCATGATCACAAGATCGGGTGCCCGTACCGCACTGCCTATCAAAGTTACTTGAGCATCACTCCCGGCATCAAGCGATGACGCGAGCGCGTCGATTTCAAGAATGCCATCGGCCTGCGAGAAGCTGGTGACCGCTCCCGAGCCCTTGCCTGTGGGAAACGCGATCATCCCCTGATCGCCTTTGACCAGCGAAACCAGGACGAACTCCTTGCGTCCCAATTCGGAGGCGACCCGTACCGGGACGCGCGCACTGATCGTCTGAGTAGCTTCTGGCGCCAAGCCAGCGCGCGCACGGATCACTGGAGCAACGAAAGCATGAAACGTGAAGATCGCCGAGGTCGGAAATCCGGGCAGGACGACAATTGGTTTGTCGTCCACAACCGCGAGGCACAGTGGTTTTCCTGGTTTGAGCGCCACGCCATGCACAAGGATTCCGGGTTTGCCGAGGCGCGATACAACACGGTGTGAGAGATCGCCGGCACCTTTCGATGTGCCTCCGGAGAGAACCACCATGTCGCTGACCGCGAGTGCTTCGCGCACGATTTTTTCCAGAATTGGAGCGTCATCCGGCAATGCCCCGAATGTGACAGGCTCCCCTCCGGCTTCACTGACCGCGGCGGCAATGATCGCGCTGTTGCTGTCATAAACACCCGCCGGCTTGAGCGAATTGCCGGGTTCAACCAATTCGTCGCCGGTAGAAAGCACCGCGACCTTCGGTCGCCGGACCACCTCGATGCGAGCGAGCCCCGATGCGGCCAGCATGCCGATCTCGCGGGATCCGATGCGCGCGCCGCGACGCAGCAATGTTTCGCCGCGCGCAATGTCGGAACCGGCATAGGAAATGAACTGTCCAGGTGAAGCTGCTCGACGCAGCTCGATACGCAAAGGATTGCTCTCGAACAGTTCGGTTTGTTCAATCATCACGACAGCGTCGGCACCACGCGGTATGACCCCACCGGTTGCAATCGTGGTGCAGGTGCCGGGATCAACGGTCAGCATCGGCATGTAACCGCACGCGATAACTTCCTTATTCAGTGTAAAGATTTTCGGATTTCCGTCACTTGCGCCGACAGTGTCAGCCGCGCGCATTGCAAAGCCGTCAACATTCGCCCGGTCAAACGGGGGCGCATCGACCGCAGCGACGACATCGTGGGCAAGCACGCGTGTGCGCGCGTCGGCCAAGGAAACCGTCTCCGCCGGCAGCGGCGCAAGATCAAGGTGCTGCTCAAACTGGATACGCGCTTCACCTGCCGAGACAACTTCGAGAAATTGCTCCTGTCGTGCGGCGGCACGCACACGCGCAATCAGATCACTCTCCTCGTTCGGCCTCGGCTTTCTGATTTCACTCATTTTCCGACACTCACGGCCAAGGCCTTACCTGAACGGATGTTCCGGCGGAATATCCTTCGCTGTCGGCCGGCACCAATATCCAGCCGGCAGAGCGGGTCAAATTTGACAGCGACAGATATTTGATTGCCATCGGCTCCACCTCCGTACCGTTGCGCCGCACCGGAACGACTTCCACCAGACCCACCGTCGAACTGACCTTGCGTGCGAGAATCAACGCTTCTCTTGGCTCGCTCTCACCGTTCTTGACCGCCGCGAGTCTATCCAACATACGCCGCCCGACGATGAGCCAGACACTGAGCGCTGCGTCGAGGCGACCCGGCAACAACAGCACGGGCCGCGCGCCGACAAAGCCGAATGCAGCCGTCTCTCCTGGGGTAAGTCCCACGCCGTGCACCGTCAATCGTCCTTCACGGGCAAGCGTCTGCACGCTGCTGTCGTTGCGTCCACTTCCTGTCCCGCCGATCGCGACAATCGCATCGGCGCTTTCAGCCGCCATGGCGACATCAAGACCCCGGCCGCTGTCGTCCAATCGCGCTGCTCCACCAAGTCGCTCTATGTCAGTCGCCACGAAGCGCGCGGCCGCACTTATGATTCCGCTGCCGCGAACGGGCAGGACACGAATGCGCGGCTCGCGCACAGTAACGCGCGCAATCCCTGCGGCAGAAAAAGCGGCAAGATCCACGTTGCGTAGTCGTTCGCCGGCTCGACGCAGCGGGATTGCCGAATCTGTGTCGGTCCCGGGTGCCAGGACCCCGTTGCCTGGATTGATGGCAAGAAGCGCTTCGGCGCGCCCATCGGTGATCTTGACGGCATCAATTGGTGCAACACTATCCGTTCCGGCGGGAAGCGCCTGACCAGCTTCGATGCGCGACGGTGTGCGCACAAGTGGTGATGGTGCATGGTCGCCCGCGTCCAGGGTTTCGTCCGAGCTCAGTGCCCATCCGTCCTGCAACGCCAGAGCAGAGGCGGGACGAGATGGAGCCAGTGCATCAGCTACAAGCGCGCGCCCCGTCCCCGCGGATATTTCGATGGTCCTCGAGGTGACCGGCTTCACCTCAGCATCGACCGTCAACAAAACATCGGCGAGCGGCGTCAACTTCGAAATAGTCTGTATTGCCTCTGACACCGCCATTGCACGCTTGACCTTGTTGAGCCCAGAGCCTTCAGTTTAGCTGAACAGCGCAGCGAGATGCAGCGCAGCTTTCTATTGCTGAAATCGGGGGAAGTAAGCGTGTTTGCAACCACAAAAGGCAAGGCTCTTTTAACCACCACCACCGGCGCGCTTCCTCGTCCCAACTGGTACACCGAAAACCTTCGCGGTGTTCCCCTGTCACAAGGTTTTTCTCGCCTCGCCTACCGAGAACAGCATTTCGATTGTCTCGCATGCCATGTCGCCGCACAGCATCGCGCAGGCATCGACATATTTGTGGATGGTGATGCACGGCTCGATGACGATATCGCCGGCCGCGCATGGGTCAGTTACGTGACTGAAAGGGTATCCGGCATCGGCGCGCCGCGCGTGGAAGTTCCGCCCGCCGGCTTTATGGCCGACAAGGGCCCCGGCGATCTGATGTGGGAAGTCATCGAAACACGCATGACTCCGCCGGT
>DASRAF010000339.1:0-10059 GCA_035638295.1 Pseudolabrys sp. | reverse complement strand
ACCGGTGCAGGCAAGGCCGCGCCGGCCTTGATCCGTTTTGTCGGCGTCAGCGCTTCAAAACTGCGTTCATCCGGGCCGATCGCCAGCAGATCAAGAAACTTCGACGCGGAAGCTGGAACAAACGGCTGTGCCAGGATCGCGACCTGGCGCAGAACCTCCGCCGTCACGTAAAGAACCGTTCCCTGTCGCTTTGGATCGGTCTTTGCCAGAGCCCAGGGCGCTTCGGACGCAAAGTAACGGTTAGCGTCGGCTACGATAGCCCAGACGCAATTGAGCACCTGGTGCAGCTGCTGCGTTTTCATGTGCTCGCGCGCCGTACCGATCATGCCGTCCGCCGCCTCCAGAATGGTCTTGTCGCTTTCGCTGAACGCGCCCGGCTCCGGCAGCTTGCCCCCGCTTGCCTTGGCGATCATCGACAGCGAACGCTGGGCCAAATTCCCGAGATCGTTTGCGAGATCGGCATTGATGCGGTTGACGATCGCTTCGTGGCTGTAGTTTCCGTCCTGGCCGAAGGGAACCTCACGCAGGAAGAAATAGCGGAACTGATCCACGCCGTAGGTGTCAGCCATGGTGAATGGGTCGATCACGTTGCCGACCGACTTCGACATCTTTTCACCGCGATTGAACAAGAACCCGTGCGAGAAAATGCGCTGCGGCACGGCGATGCCCGCCGACATCAGAAAGGCCGGCCAATACACCGCGTGAAAACGGACGATGTCCTTGCCGATAACGTGAAGCGATGCGGGCCAGTAGCGCTTGAATTTCTCGCTTCCGGTATCGGGAAATCCAACTCCGGTGATGTAGTTGGTGAGCGCGTCCACCCACACGTACATGATGTGGCCGCCGCTGCCGGGTACGCGAATGCCCCAGTCGAAAGTGGTGCGTGAGATCGAAAGATCCTGCAGACCCCCGCGCACGAAGCTTGCGACCTCGTTCAGGCGTTCCTTCGGCAGCACGAAATCCGGTCGCTTATAAAGGTCGAGCAACTTCTCCTGGTAGGCAGAGAGTTTGAAGAAATAGCTCGCCTCTTCAACCCACTCCACCGGGGTGTCCGTTTTCGTCGCGACGCGCACTTTCTGCTCGTTCAGGTACGTCTCATTCTCGGTGTAATAGGCTTCGTCCCGGACGGAATACCAGCCGGAATATTTGCCAAGGTAGATATCGCCGTTCTGCTCCATCCGTTGCCAGATCGCCTCGGATGAACGGTGATGACGTTCCTCCGTTGTGTGGATGAAATCGTCGTTCGAGCAATTCATCCGTTTAGCCATTGCCTCGAAGCGCGGCACGTTGCGATCGAGCAATTGGCGCGGTGTCAGCCCCTCACGAACAGCGGTCTGCTGGATTTTCTGGCCATGCTCGTCCGTGCCCGTCAGGAAATAGACGTCATAGCCATCAAGCCGCATGAAGCGCGCGATGGCATCCGTGGCGATCGCCTCATAGGCATGGCCAATGTGCGGCGGACCATTCGGATATGAGATCGCGGTCGTGATGTAAAAAGGTGTCTTGGCCGGCATTTCGAGCTTTTCGTTCAGAATGGCCCGGAAAGTCCGGCCATGACGAGGTGTGGGACTAGGTATCAACCGCAAGCAATCGGGGCAAGTGAAGGAGGATGCCTTATTGCTGGGCACTATTGCCGACGATGTGTGGCCCTTTTACAAATTTGCGTGGCCTATTCCGATTCTCGGATCCTTGCGGGCGCACTGGCTGCATCGCTCGCTCTGTTCTCCTGCCATAGCGCTTTTGTCCCCATGCGATGCAGTGGCGAGCAAACCACGTGCATTGCAAACTGCAAAAAGAATCCCGACCGGTCTTACCTTACGAATTGCTAAATCTAGTTTGCATACACTCTGAATAGACGTTAACCAATTGCGAACTGCCAGACCGTGGCCAACCAGAACGGTTTCCCCAGGGCCCATGGACGCTCGATATCGGGACGTTGATCGAGTGCGCGCGGACCAAAAAGCAAGAGCACCTGCTCGCGATCTCGCGCCGCAAGACCCTGCCCGACAAACTGGCAGACGTCCTTGTCGAGTGCGGCGACCAGCAGGTCGTGTTGAGCACGGGAAAAATGTCGGCTCGCGGTTCTCAAACAAAGGCTTCAATACCCTTCTCAAACGTGCGCACGGCGACGATGCACTGACGTCGTGTGTTGCTATGCGGCGCTCCAAGCTTCAGGTCGAAGGTGAATTTGCCAAAGCCGACATCAACAGCGTCGTCAGCGAGGTTACCGAACGCATCCAGGTGAGCGCTGCGACGCGGCCGATCAGCTACGCTGCTGCCCAGGTGCGGGTGGAATCAATGCACCGGGCTGGCCAATTGACCGCCGGGAAACTGCAGGAATTCGCTGCGGCGGGTCGGTTCGAAGAAATGGTTGCCGCGCTTTCCGTCATGTCGAACGTACCGACTGCGATCATCGAACGGAACAGGCTCGACTCGCAGGCAGAGGCCTTGCTCGTTTTTGCTGAGGCGATCGGCCTCTCCTGGGAAACGACACGCAGCATCATGGTACTGGCAGCCAAGCGGCATCGCCGCTCCACGGCGAGTGTCAATCAGGCCATGCCCGCGTTCCACCGCCTGCGCCAGTCCGCTGCGGAGCAAATCCTCGACTTTCACCGTATGTCGAGCCGCACGGCCCGATCTCATTGATCGTCTCGGCCTACCCTTTCATCGGTGGATAGTCGCGCGAGAACACGGGCTGGGCGAGAAACTCCTGGGGGTTCATCGTCCAGAACTGGCTGACCTTGTTGTATGTCTTGACGGTCCTGTTGACCATTTTGCCGTTCTGTTTCTCTGCCCGGCGCACATAGACATCGACGACGGCATTTCCGTAATCGTCAAAACTCAGCGGACCGCGCGGCGTGTCGCTCAGCGTGACGGCGCGTAGAGCCTTGACGAGATCATCAGGGTTGTCGGACTTGCCGCCAGTCTTGGCGAGCGCCGCTTCAATTATCTGGCCGTTGGCATAGAAGCAGGCCGCGTAGTGTCCAATGCGCACGTCGTCGCCATAGTTCTTCCTCATGACCGCAACGAACTGCTTGTTCGCCTCGGTGTCGCGATCGAGCGAATAGGGATTGGTATTGATCAACCCGTCAGCACTTTCGTCGTGCGCGCCGATGATGGTGTCGTCGGCAACAGTCGCGCCGCCGACCAGGGGCTGCTTCATCCCGAGCCCACGCGCCTGTTTCGTAAACTTCAACGGGTTTGAACCGGCGAGCACCTCGCAGACAACGTCGCATTCGGGAATTTGCGCAACATAAGGTGCATAGTCCGCGGTGTTGAGCGGGGACCATAGTTTCTTCACGACCTGTCCGCCACGCTCTTCCAGGACTCGCTGAAATCCGCCGACCTGCTCGTAACCGAAAGCAAAATCGTCGCCCATGCTCGCGGCGCGCTTGAGTTTCATCTCGTTGAAAACGTAGTCGGCCAGCGGGTAAAGACACTGCGCCGACGTGTACGACGTGCGGGTCAGGTAGGGACTCGCCTTTCGTTGCGTGACATCTTCAGCGCCGGCAAAAGCCAGCGTTGGCATTTTCGCCTGTGCGAGATAATCGACAGTGGCCAGCAATTCGAAAGCCGCGAAAGGCCCAAGCACAATATCAACCTTGTCGCGTTCGACGACTTCCTGCGCTTTTGTCTTGGCACCCGCGGGATTGCCGCCAGTATCGGCGACGATCAGATCGATCTTGCGTTCGGACAACGTGAAGTTCTTGTCCCGGAGAAACGAGGTGATGCCTTCTTCGAAATGAATGCCGCCGGCCGCGAGAGGCCCTGTCTTCACCGTCAGCAGACCGATTTTGAGTGGCACGCTCTGCGCTATCGAGGGCATGGGAAAAACGGCGGCGCCGGCGGCGGCCGTAGCGCCGGCAACAAAGCGACGCCGTGTAGTATTGATGATGGTCATGGCATCCTCCCGAGGATCGGCCGTTCTGATGCAGCCGGAATTTCTGGACGCAGGTTCGTGCGGGCGGAATTCAATCATAATGCTGCGAAGAAGCGAACCCCCAATTGAACCGCGATCACGTACGAACGGTCTCGGCAAGCGCTCCAAAAATCGCAAACACCAAGGGCTTGCGTTCGAGATTATAGGCTTCGGCGTCGCGCGCAGCTTGATTGACCTTCTCCCAGATCTCGGCGACGCGCGCCATGCTCGCTTTGCCTTGGGGGGGTTCCGCGAGCTGTCCCGATAGCCAAGTGTTGACCAGGTCCATGAAGGCTTCGAGGGTCTTGGGATCGGTCCCACCGATGGCATCGCCGAGCGCATGAAGCGCAAGCGGATCGGGATTGGGGAGCTGCGCGAATAGATCGAGAATGCGCTGGCGCAGCGCCAGCGCCGAACCATCGAGCAGAGAAACCGCCCGGCCGACTCTGCCTTCAGCGGCCTCAGCCACCGCCCTGACTTCTGGTTTGTCTGCGCTCGCGCCGGTGGCCTCGGCGACCGCACGGACAACGTCATCAGCGGACAGCGGTCGCAACAATAGACGCTGGCATCGGGATCGGATGGTCGGCAATTCCCGACCGGGCGCATGGCTGATGAGAAGCAGCAGAGAGTGCTTCGGCGGCTCTTCCAAGACCTTCAACAGGGCGTTGGCCCCTTCGCGCTGAAGATCGTCAACCGCATCGACAATGGCGATCCGCCATCCACCCTCACCTGCTGTAGAGCCGAAGAACGCCACTGTGCGCCGCACGTCGTCAACGCGTATCAAGGTATATGGCTTCCCGGTCTGCTCGTTGAGTCCACGTTCGAGCACAAGAAAGTCGTTCTGCACCTGCGTTGCGATGCGTCGAGCGACCGGATGGTTCGGATCGACTGCAAGGGACGTCGCATTTTGCACGGCCGGGGCTTGCGGGTTCGGATGAACGAACATGAACCTGGCCAGACGAAAGGCGAGCGTCGCCTTCCCGATTCCGGGAGGCCCGCCGATCAACCAGGCATGAGGGATGCGCCCGCTCTTATAGGCATCGATTAACGCGCGCTCCACCTCGTCGTGACCGAACAATGTCGTGGTTTCACGAGGCAGCTTGCTGTCCCGTTCGTCTGACTCGTCGCGACTCACGATCCTGTGGCCTCCGAGATGCCGATCGTGTCAGGATGCAGCCGCTCGCGCACAGTCGACCAGATATGCTCGGCCACGACCTCTCGTGGCGCGCGTCCGTCGATGACGACGCAGCGCTCCGGTTCTTCTGCGGCGAGAGCCGCATAAGCCCGGCGCAGCTTCTCGTGAAATCCCGTCGATTCAGCCTCGAACCTGTCCACGGCATCCTGCCCACGACGGCTCTTTGCGCGTGCCAAACCAACTTGAGTGGGGACATCCATGATGAATGTCAGCTCCGGGAATGCCGATCCGACGGTCACCCTCTCAAGGCTACGGATCAGGCGTTGATCGACGTTGCCGAGAGTGCCCTGATATACCCGCGTTGAATCGATGAAGCGGTCGCAAATCACCCATTGGCCCGCATCCAGCGCCGGCAGTATGGTCGTGCGCACGTGGTCGTCGCGCGCTGCAGCAAACAGGATTGCCTCGGTTTCCGCCCCAAGCGGCTTTGCAATGCCCGAAAGCAGAATATGCCGAATGATCTCGGCGCCGGTCGAGCCGCCCGGCTCTCTAGTGAGCACAACTTCTATACCGGCCGATTTGAGACGCTGCGCAAGTGTTCTTGCGTGAGTCGACTTGCCGCTGCCTTCGCCCCCTTCGAACGTAATGAAATGTCCGCGCAAAGCGAGCCAGCCTCTTTGATCAACGCAGCCGTGCTGCGTCACCACTCATCATAGCCGCTCGGCTCCGGCTCGGAACAGCGCGATGATCATCTCAGTCACAGCATCGAAAGCGCGTTGCGACATGTTCCCTTTGCCAATATTTTCGGAGGCTTTTAGCGGCGTCGACAGGATCAGATTTTCGTTGCGCCAGACCTTGAGATTGCCGATCGGCGTGCCTTCCGTGACCGGCGCCGGTACCGGACCTTTGTAGACGATCCGCGCGATGAGTTTCTCGCCCCCCGCTTTCGGCAAAAGCACCCGCACTGCGCCATCCGACGCAACGAGGGATACGCGACCGGTCGAGCCGCCAAAGACCTTGGCCGTTCCGATCGTTTGTCCTTCAGCGAAGAGCATACGCTGCTCGAAGTTCCTGAAGCCCCACTCCAGAAGCTTTTTGGCCTCGTCAGCTCGTTCCTTCGGCGTGTTGACCCCGTTTACGACGACGATCAAACGCTGCCCGTTCTGGACTGCCGAGCCGACCAGGCCGTAGCCCGCTTCCTTCGTGAACCCAGTTTTCAGTCCATCGGCTCCGGTCATCGCACCGAGAAGCGGGTTGCGGTTCTGCTGACGGATCTTGTTCCAGGTGTAATCGGGCTTGCCGAAAATCTGATAGAAATCCGGATAGGTGCGGATGATATGGCGCGCCAGCAAGCCAAGCTCGCGCGTCGTCACTTGTTCACCAGGGTCCGGCAGCCCGTTCGAGTTGGTGAAGACCGATTTCGCAAGGCCGATTGCGCGCGCCCGTTCGGTAAGCTTCTCCGCAAAGGCGGCCTCGCTGCCGGCAATTCCTTCGGCGAGGATAATGCAAGCGTCGTTTGCCGACTGAATGATCATCGCGTGGATCAGGTCGTCGACGGGAACCTTGCTGTAGATCGCCGCAAACATGGTCGATCCGTGCGAGGGTGCGCCGCCTTTGCGCCAGGCATTTTCGCTGACCATGAATTCGTCGGTGAGCTTGAGCCGACCTTCCTTGACCTCGTTGAACACGTACTCCGCCGTCATCAGCTTGGCGAGGCTGGCCGGAAAAATCAGACGATCGGCATCGCGTTCAAAGAGCACGCCACCATTATCGGCATCGATGAGAATGGCGTGCGGCGCGCTGATATTCGGTTCGTCTTTTTTCTGCGGATCTTTCTTTGGCGCGTCTTTTTTTTGCGTGGTCGCCTGCGCGGGGGCGTGTTTTGCCGTCGGGGCCGCGATCACTGCCGTGCATAGGCTTACAGTCACGGCAATGGCCGCGAACCAACGTCCAAACGCGATATCCCGCATCGGCATCATCCAAGCTCTTTAATCGGCAGCGCTAAGAGATTAAGGCCGCAATTCGCGACCTCTGGGGGCTAATTGCGGCTCAGTAAAGGCCGCGCCCGTTCATAAAGCCGCTCGCGCCATCATAGCGCGTCGGCACATAGGCCGAAACCGGGGATGCGACGGATTCACTGGAACGATACGGCGCCGCTGCAGTGATTCGCGGCCTCGTGGCGGCCGCAAGTTCCGTCGTCGGTGCAGGCACAAAGGACGGCTCACGCGCGTCCTCGCCAAGCCGATACGGGCGGTCTGGAGGTGACGGAATCCCCGCCGCGTCGAAAGTCCTCGACGAGCGACTGTCGAATAAGGCGGGGGCAAACGGCCTGCTCGAAGAAACCTGGATGGGTGAAATAGCGTGATTGCCTTCGCGCAGAGTCGCGACCAACTTTCGGTCGTCCGACCCTTCGATCGGAGCCTGGCCGACGTATTCAACCCTCACGCGCGTGACACCATTGCCATAAAAGCCAAGAAGCTCGGCCGTTTTCACCGAGACGTCGATAATGCGATCACGCGCATAGGGGCCGCGGTCATTGACGCGCACCACGATCGATCGGCGATTGGTGAGATTTGTCACGCGCACATAAGACGGCAGCGGAAGTGTCGGGTGTGCGGCCGAAATCGACGCCATGTCGAAAATTTCGCCGTTAGCGGTGTAGCGGCCGTGGAAATCGTCGCCGTACCAGGAGGCCATGCCCTCCGCCGAGTAATTGGTGTTTTCCTCAGGGATATAGACCCGGCCAGCGACTGCGTATGGTTTGCCGACGCGATAAACGCCGCCGCCCTTTGGAACAGGCTGGCCGGGCTCAATGACGCGCGCGCTGGCGGCGACACCGTAGCGTGGATCGATCTTGCCGGCCATCTGTCCACCCGAGCAATTGGCAAGCACAAGGCCCGTGAGGCCGAGAGCGGAAAGCCGCGCGGCTTGGGCAAGATCAATATTGTTGAACGCCCCGAAGCGACCCATCCCGCGTCCGTCCCCGATTGACAACCCCCACAATACCCTGTAGCGCGGCCGACGGAAACCGCCCTTGCGCTTCAGTGGTAAATGGTTAGTTCCTCCACACGCCGGCAAGCCTGGCGGGAATAAACAAATCGGAATCGAATACAAGTGCGTTGAAGGCGTCTAGCGATCGCGTGAAAGCAGGCTCGCACCGCCTTTCGGCCGGCTCAGTCCGCCGGAAACCGACGACCATTGCGGTGTGCCCCTCGAAACCTGCCGATGCGAAAACCGCGCGACAAAGCGAACCGCTTCGGCAGATCATAAGTCCTTGGCAATTCAAGACAGGCGCCGCCCGCCGACAGATCGAGATCTGGCCGTCGATCGGTGTCGTCTTCGGCCCGAGCAGAATTCATGCGGCGCGGGGGACCACCATCGCCGAACAAATTTCACTCCGGTTTCGCTCGCGGTGCGCCACACGACCCTGCACTCTCGCATCGAGTGGCCACCGTCAAAGGTCAAGCCCAGATCCTCGGGAAGTTCAACCGTGTTTACGATCTGTACGCGGGCGCCCGAGTTGGTGACATTGCGAACCACGCAGTATCAATCACCGACGACGTACCGAGAATGATCTTGGCCCCCCTTGAGAACACGGGAGCGCGTGAGTTTCTACGTTCTTGCACAGGCATCCTGCCTACTTTGATGTGAAAGCGTGCCAAATTATCAGACAGGTCGTGCGACTTGCTTTAAGCCGAATGCGTGTAAATAAACGGGACTTTTTTGTAGAACACCTTGTGCCCGGTGTCCCAAAGACAGAGGCCGCCCGTTTTAGCGTGCGGCCTCTTGCAACTCGCTGGCTTGCCAAGATGAACCAGCCGGTCGCTAGCTTTGCGTGATCGCTGACAGCGACCCCGTCGGTCGAACTCTATTTAAAGGTGGGAACCCTCCAGGCCAGCCACGTGAGCGCGACCAGCGACGGCACCAGAGCCGCGAGGTATCCCAGCATTAGAAGATTCATCGCTCCTGTCTCCTCTCCATCTCAGGTTTGGCGACTTTCTACCGGAGACGGCGATGACATGCTTTCAGGGGAGTTTTAGACGGGCTTTATTTTTCCTTGAGAATTCCTAGAACCGTGCCGCGCGACCGTTCTTTCGACAGTGCATGACGCCCCTAACCGGCCCGCCCCGAGGTATCTCGAAGGGACTGATATCAGGGCCAATTCCCAATTTGTTCTTTTCAGTGCCCGCGCCAAGTGCTTGAGAGAACGTCGCAAGAAGGGTGGCCGAGTGGTTTAAGGCACCGGTCTTGAAATACGCGTGATGCAGTCTCACTGAGTATCGCCGCGTGCGCTCCAGTCAGATTTTTCAAGCACTTCTGAAAACTGAAATCGCATGTCGTGTCATTCGGTGATAGCGAGTGCAGGCGTTTGTCCAAAATTGTGTCCAACTTTCCCGCACTCACTCGGCGGACTTCCAGGGCGCATTCCAATCTTCGGGGTTAAACATGGCAGTGCATAACACCGAGCAGACCCTACGATTAGGTCTTATCGCACCGACCGAGTATCCCGAATCAAACAACTCTGGAGATCACGGGCAGTCGGCTCAGACGCAGCAGAACTGTGTGTCAAAAGATAATGGGCCGCAATTTTTTGACAGAAATTTTCTGGTTCACTTGCTGCTGTACCGCTCGATTCCGGCCACGACAGTGCTAAGAATAGTTGTTGCCAACTATCAATCGCCGGGGGCTGCCGCTTTTCACCATCGCGGCGGCCCTTTCATTGATCGGGGACGGCTGACGTACATGTGGACATAACTGACGGCCCTTTGTGGCCGGGAAACATCAGTGGCGAAGAACTTGCGTTCTTCTGTCTTGTGATAAGTATTTTTTTACCGAAATCTATACAATTGACCCCCGCTTTTCTGACGGTCGGACGACCGCCGTCAATCGGACCGTCCGGGACATAGGTGAATCAATGATCGGCAGGCTCTTTGAGGTATATGACGAGGCAGTAGGATCGGGCGAGCACGACCTCGCCTGCGTGCTGGAATGGGTAATAACAGCG
>DASRAF010000338.1:0-2394 GCA_035638295.1 Pseudolabrys sp. | reverse complement strand
TCTATTCCTCAAAGGGCGCATTCATCAAAAGATCGACTGCCGATACTACTTTATACCCGGGTACAAAACGTTCGCCAAAATCACGCAAGAAATTGTCCGAACTTGTTTCTGGCCTCTTCTGAATGACGTGACAACACGCCTGTGCAAATTTCTCCTTCATCTTAAGGCGCGGAAATGCGTTTACAATGTCGGCCATCTCTGACGTTGGGATAGCGCCGACGCCAAAGCCTCCCCAGTCCAACCCGATACCCATAGTTCCGACCGCGACTTCCGGCTCTTTGTAAAGCGCTACAGACGGCGTCGAGTTTAGCGCGACAAGATCCCAGATCAGCTGCGCACGCCGATCCGATAGACCGCGCTCGGCAACAAAGGCTCGCGCCGCGTCTGCCCCATTGACCTCGAAACGTTTGGGACCTGTCACACTATCCGTAAGTCCGATGTCGTGAAGGATCGTGCCGATCGCCACAACCTCGGAGTCATAGTCGATGTTCTTAGCCCGCGCGATACTAATCGCGAAAAGCCATGACCTAACGGCGTGGTTGAATAGGTAAGGCTCAGAGAGCCGCTTGGCATAGTCAAGCGCGTCGGCGATTATTAGAGTATTTGGCACGCTGATGCCGGCGACCAGTCCCGATCCTAAATGTTCCATTTCGGTCTCCGCGTGGCGGTCAACCCCGTTGTAGGCGCTTAGTATGTCCGCTTTTGGCCCAAAGCGGACACCTAGTTGCACCGCACATGTCCGCTTTCGGGGTTAAGCGAACGTGGCCCATTGGAGTGCAAATGTCTGCTTTTGACCCAAAGCGGACATAGGCAAAGCCGTTCCAAGTGCATGCTTCGTATGTCCTGCGTTCGTGCCGGAGACAGTCATGAGGCAGCGGGAATTTATCAGCCTTATCGGTGGTGTTGCGGCAACGTGGCCGCTTGCGCCGCTGGCGCTGCAGGAGCGCCACCCAAGAACTTTCCCGAGTCGCGAGAGATGATTAACAGCAGATCGGTTTATCTTCTCGTGCTCAATAATTCTAAAAATAAGGAGAAAAATCGTGTCGACGGCATCGGCCAATTGCTAGGTAATGCCTAAGGTCGATCGAAACGCTATGGTTGTGGTCGGTGCAGCGCGACTTTTTGTTGCAAAGGTTTGGTTCGTGCACTCGATGAAGCGGCTACCTCAGAAAACCCTTATGCTTCTTGCGGGCAGTCTCAAGCCAAACGAAAGCCTGACTCAACTCGTTTCAGGTTTAATCGTCGTGCTGACCTTCACGTTGGCGGCAAGCGTGGCAACGGGCGGCGGCCAGCAAGGGGCGCGCTCCGCCTTGGTCGGAGCCATTGCGGCCAACGTCTCATGGGGCATCATTAATGCCGTATTGTACGTGATGGACACCGCGTTCGACCGCAATCGTCAAATTCGTATTGCTCGTGCGATTGCTTCAACTTCTGACGAGGCCACAGCCCTGTCGGCAATCCGCAACGAGCTCGATCCCTACCTAGTATCTGTGACCCGTGCAGAGGACCGCGAACATTTATACCGCACCGTCCGCAGCGCTTTGACACACGGTCATCTCCCGAGGCGTACTGAATTTTTGCGCGATGACATGATGGGCGCCGTCGCGGTGTTCAATGTGACGCTCGCTGCCACGGTCCCCGCGATATTGCCGCTCTTAATTATTGACCATCCTTGGCTTGCTCTTCGCGTTTCGAATGGACTCGTTATCGGCTCGCTGTTCTTTGTTGGATATCATTGGGCAAAATATATTGACGCCAATCCGTGGCTGGCCGGTTTCGGTCTGACAGCCCTGGGGATGGCGTTAGTCGTAATCGCGATTATCATTGGGGGATGAATCAACAAATCTCAATCCCCAAAGACCCTTAGCGGACATTTGGCTTGCATCGCACATGTTCGCTTCCGGAGGGATGTCGCATTGCAAGATTCCGGCTAGCGACGCAAAGCGACATGCGCTGCTCGGCATTAAGGTTGTTTACTTACGGTAAATTCAAAAATGCGGCTCTCCACCGTGGTGGTGATTTACCAGAAAATATAGAAGGACGCTTCGGAACGGGCTAGACCTAGGAGGAGAGCGTGAAGGTCGCCTTACTTGTCGCCCTCAGTGTACTCATCGCGCTTCCAGCTGAAGCTTTTGAGCGCCGTCGCCAAAATAATGTTTCGTCAATTTGCAACAATGATGGTCGCTGTACGACCATTACCGTAACCGCACCCACATCACGCAAGGCATCAAGCTTACGCGAGCGCCACACAAACACGTCAGCGCGTAAACCTCACCGCGTCGTCGATGCCAATGGCAACAGCATGCTGGTAACGGTGCAAACAGCCTATGGCTTCAACATCACCGTGCATCCGGCCTACGCCAGCAAGTTTCTGAACTTCTTCGCGCTGTTGAA
>DASRAF010000337.1:0-2496 GCA_035638295.1 Pseudolabrys sp. | reverse complement strand
TGTTTTTGCCTGCGTCGCTAAGTAGTGTCCCGGACATGTAATTTTTGAGTACCATCCATCAATATTTTTGGCCTAAAAAGCCAATGCCAGCGGCCCCGCGCTGATTCGGGTCGCCGGGGACACGATCGCACGGGGTTTGATGATAGCGACTGGCCGAAGCCGCTTGAGCATCCTTTTTGCGTTGGCAGCCTCATGCGGGCTGTGCGCGGAATCGTTTTCGGCCCCCGTACAAAAAGTTCCCTTGCCGCGTCCGCGGCCGCCGCTAAATACCGCCAAGCCGGCAGCGCCTGCCACCGCTCAACAGAGCCACATCAAACACGACGCCGATGGCACCGGCCGCTCCTCCTACGCACAAGCGAATGTCGGTCTGCGCGGCGCACTTTTCGAAACTCGTGCTCACTTCAAGCCGCTGGTGCGGCCCGCCGCCGGCCCCTTTGCAGTCGCGCCGACGGCATCGACATCGGACGCCGACATCGCGGCCGTGAAGCGGGTGATCGAAGCTGCGCGCAAGGGCCGCGAAGCGGAAGCCAACGCGACCGAAGCGAGCATCAGCGATCCCGTCGCGCGCAAGCTCGCCGAATGGGTGATACTGCGCTCCGACAACACGAACCCCTCGTTCCAGCGCTACGCCGCCTGGGTCGAAGCCAATCCGAGCTGGCCGCACTCGCCTCTGTTCCGCCGCCGCGCCGAAAATGCGCTCTGGAACGACGGCGTGGACGATCGCACCGTGCGCGCCTTCTTCGCCAAGCAGCAGCCGGTCACCGCGAAGGGTCGCTACATGTTGGCGCGCACTCTGCTCGCCCAGGGCGACCGCGAGGGCGCCGCACGTCTCGTGCGTCAGGCCTGGCGCAATGATGATGCAAGCGAAGGCGTCGAACAACGCGTGCTTGAGATGTTCGGCGGGATGCTCACGCCGGCCGACCATAAGGTGCGCATGGACGCGCGCTTCTATGCTGACGACGCCGCCGGCGGCACCCGTGCCGCCGAGCGCCTCGGCGGCAACGAGGTCGCCATTGCGCGGGCCCGCGCGGCGGTATTGCGCAAGGCCGGCAATGCAAAAGCGCTGCTCGACGCCGTACCCGCCTTAGCCCAGAGCGATGCCGGTTATATTTATTCACGCGTGCAGTGGCTTCGCCTTAACAACAAGGCGGAGGATGCCGGCAGGCTGATCCTCACCGCGCCGAAGAATCCGGACGCGCTCGTCAACCTCGACCAATGGTGGCAGGAGCGCCGGCTGCTGGTACGCAAGCTGCTCGACGAAAATGATGCGCATGCCGCCTATCGCGTTGCCCGGGACGCCGCGACGCCGATGAAAGGTTTCTATCGGGTTGACGCGCACTTCACCGCCGGCTGGGTGGCGCTGCGCTTCCTGCGCGATCCGAAAACCGCTGCTGAACATTTCGCGCGCATCAGCGAAGGCACGCAGAACCCGCATGCCCTCTCGCGCTCCGGCTACTGGCGGGGGCGCGCCGCAGAAGCGATGAACCAGAACGCGCAGGCCAAGGAGTTTTTTGAATCCGCTGGGCAATACACGGCGACCTATTACGGGCAGCTCGCGCGCGCGCGGCTCGGATTGAAAGATCTCGGCCTGCGTGGGCCGCCGGTGTTCACGCAGCAGGAGCAGGCTACGCTGAGCAATCTCGAAGTCGTGCGCGCGGCGGAAATTCTCTACAAGCTCGGCGAGCGCGACATGCTGGCCTCGATCTATGCCGAGCTGGGCGAAAGTGCGAGTGACATCGCCGGCATGGCCATGATGGGCGAGCTCGCCGCCAAGTACGGCGACGGCCGCGCGATGGTGCTGCTCGGCGAATACGCCTATGCGCGCGGGTTGCCGCTCGACTATTACGCCTACCCGACGGTCGGCCTGCCCGATTATCAGCCGATTGCCCCGCCGATTGAGGCGGCCGTCGCCTATTCGATCGCGCGCCAGGAGAGCCACTTCAACCAGAAGGTCGTCTCGAGCGCCAACGCGATGGGCCTGATGCAGGTGACGCCGGCGGCAGGCATCGATACGGCCGCCAAGTTCAAGGTCACCTATAACCGAGAGCGCCTGCTGAAGGACCCTGTCTACAACATGCAGATGGGCGCGGGCGAATTATCCAACCTGCTCATCGGCTACAATGGCTCCTACATTCTGACGTTCGCCGGTTACAACGCCGGCCGCGGCCGCGTGCAGCAGTGGATCGCGGCCTACGGCGATCCGCGCGATCCGAATGTCGACCCGGTGGACTGGGTCGAGCGGATCCCGATCGCCGAGACGCGCAACTACGTCGCACGCATCATGGAGAACCTGCAGGTCTACCGCGCACGCTTCGGCGGCGGCAGCCGGCTGGTGATCGAGGCCGACATCAAGCGCGGCGGCGCGCACCGGTAATTTAGCCAAAGCGATTTCTCGACCGTCATCACCCGGTCTGTCGCTTTGCTTTCCCCCTCGTCATTCCCGGCCATGATGGGTCGGAAAGGCCATACAGGGCGATGTTTCTGCACGCCCGCTGT
>DASRAF010000336.1:0-10361 GCA_035638295.1 Pseudolabrys sp. | reverse complement strand
GGAAAGCTTGAGAACGCACTGGTGCAATTTCCGTTTCAAAACTTCGAGGAAGTTCTTGCAAAGGCCAATCGTTACTCGACCGTCGGCGCTCGAATGCTGGCGCACAAGCAGGTTTCCATGTGGACCGCCTTGGGACACGCGATGTGGGCCTTCATCAAGCACTACGTGTTCAAGCTCGGCTTTCGCGATGGTTGGGCCGGCTTCGTCATTGCGTTTGGAAACTTCGAA
The DNA here is from genome assembly GCA_035638295.1 of Pseudolabrys sp. Classification (GTDB taxonomy): domain Bacteria; phylum Pseudomonadota; class Alphaproteobacteria; order Rhizobiales; family Xanthobacteraceae; genus Pseudolabrys. Next base: position 10,133 of record DASRAF010000336.1, on the reverse strand, counting down.
GGCACCTTCTACCGCTATGCGAAGCGTTACGAAGAAATCAAAGCCTGGCCGCGGCTCACCGTCGAACCGCTGCGGAAGCCCGAGCGCCCGGTGACGAAATGATGACGACGAGCGGATCACGCCGCCACGCTGATCCAATTGCAGCAACGAAAAAGTTGGGAATATGTCCCGCCGCGCTTTGGTGACCGGAAGCAGCGGTCAGGATGGCCCCTATCTGGTCGAGTTTCTGCTCGCGCGAAACTACCAAGTACACGCGCAGTCAAGGCGCGCAGACACGGCGTTATCTTCACAAGATCGCAGTTTGCATTGGCAGGCGATTGATATCTGCAATCTCGACGCCCTGCACGCGCTGATCGCAGAAGTTCAGCCAGACGAGATCTATAACCTCGCATCAATTTCACGGCCTTCGGTTTCCTGGCAGAACCCTCATGAAAGCGCGAAGGTAAACGCGCTGATTCCTCAACAAATTTGCGAAACGGTGCTTAGGCTTTGCCCGCAATGTCGTATTTTCCAGTCAACGTCCTCTGAAATCTTTGGTAGCAGTGCGATCAGCCCGCAGGACGAACAGACACCCTGTCGGCCGCAATCACCCTACGGCATTGCCAAGCTGTATGCGCATCTCATCATCGGCGCCTATCGTAAAAACTATGGTCTGCATGCGTCTTCGGGCATAATGTTTAATCACGAAAGCCCGCGGCGCCCCCTCTCATACGTGTCGCAAAAAATCGCTTACGCGGCCGCCGCTGTGTCGATCGGCCTGCGCGAAACTTCCGAAAAAGATGAACGCGGCCGGCCGCTCCTAAGAGACGGTAAGGTAGCGCTCGGAAATATTGATATTCGCCGTGACTTCGGGTTTGCCGGCGACTTCGTTGCAGCCATGCATGAAATTCTGCAAGCCGACACTCCCGACGATTACGTGATTGGAACCGGCCAATCCAACTCCATCCGTTCGTTCTGCGAGATTGCATTCCGTCATGTAGGCCGCGACTGGACTGATCACGTTGTGTTCGACCGCAGCCTTTTCCGAGCGGTCGACAATGATACATTGGCGGACAGCTCGAAGATCGCTGCAAAAATCGGCTGGCGCGCAAAAACGTCGTTTGTCGACCTTGTCACCATGATGGTGGATCATCAGGTCAACCGGCTGACCGCGGCAAAATAGAGATTCTGATACTTGTCGGTCCCCCGATGCGCAAAAATTACGAAGCGGTCGGCTTGCGAATGCGGGGCGACAAGTTTCGCAGGACCCGGAACGGCAAAGCCAGATAGTACTTGCGCAAGATATCCCACCGATCCGACCATGGGGCCGACGGTCGAATCGCGCGACGCGTACCAGCGGTTGTTCTCGTAGCGCCGGATAATGCGGTATCCGGTCGCGGCCAGATACCGGCGCCGCGACAGATCGGCCACGTGATCCTCAATCAAGCGCGGCCGCCTGCGGCCGACATCGAAACCTGGCAGGACTTTGATTTCGTGACCTTCCACATCAATCGACAGAAAATCGAAGCCTCTGCGGCTACCTGCTTCGGTCAGAATACTGTCCTGGGTTCGGGTCGGGACAGTGATTACGTTTTCCGGGGTGGCCCCCGGCGCTATGCGTTCGCGGTTGAGCGAAGACAGCGGCCCTGCAAAGTGAAGCGGTAATTCACGTCCGGCGTTCTCGGGGGAAGAGCACACGGCCTGGAAGCTTTTGCTTTACGCCCAAGCCGCAACGCCAGTCCATCCGGATTGCTCGAGAAGCCAGGTCTGTGAACGCTCGCGCGGCTCATTGGCGCCCACGACGAAATAGCCCTTGATCTCGCCAAAAATTGCGCGAACCAGCTGCACCTCGTGATCGGCTGCATCAAGCGACAAGTGCGAGTCTTTCAACGGGACGACCGGGCCTTTGACGCGCGGGTCCTTTCGACCATGGATGTAGTGGAATGGCCGGGCACAATATCGATGAGGATGATCTCGCCGCCAAGCGCCTCCACGATCTCGCGGCCGACCACTTCCTCTCGTGTATAGTCACTGCCCTTGACCAGAACCGTCGGCCTCACGCGGCTGATCAACTTTTCCGGTGTATCTTCGTCGAATATGGCAACCAGATCGACGGCCTCGAGCGCAGCGAGAACTTCAGCGCGTGCCTGCATGGGTTGCACCGGCCGGCCTGCCCCCTTCAAACGGGTCACGGAATCGTCCCCGTTGAGGCCCACAACGAGACGATCGCAGGCGGCACGCGCGCCAGCCAGAAGCTTGACGTGACCCGGGTGAAGCAGATCGAAGCAGCCGTTGGTGAAACCCACGCGCAGCCCCTGGCTGCGCCACTCGGCAAGATGCTCTTCAAGAACGGCCCAGTCGAAGACAATTTTTTCTTTCGGCGCCAGCGTTGCAGACGGGAGTATGCGAGACCGCAGCTCGGCAACAGATGTCGTTGCGGTCCCGCGCTTGCCGACAACGACGGCGGCAGCCGCATTGGCGGCCCGCATCGCGGATTCGAAATCCGCACCGATTGCCAGCATTGCAGAAACGACCGCTACAACGGTATCGCCCGCACCGGAAACGTCGCGTACGCGAACCGGATGGGCCGGAACGTGCACAGAGGTTCCATTGCCTACGAGTGTCATGCCAGCTTCACTGCGCGTCACCAGCACCGCCTTTGCGGCCAATGCCTCACATAGTTTTGCAGCAGCATCGGTAATTTCAGCGTCGGTCCGGGCGATGCTCCGCGTGGCGTCGGCGAGTTCCTGCCTGTTTGGGGTAATAACGGTCGCGCCTCGATAGATGCTGTAGTCGCGGCTCTTGGGATCCACCACGATAGGCTTGCCACGGTCGTTGGCAGCGTCAATGACGGCCCGGATCACGCGGGGTGTGAGCGCGCCCTTGGCATAGTCAGACAGCACCACGGCTCCTGCCCGTGGAATTGCCTTGATGACGTGCCCGATCAGCGCATCTTCACTGCGGGCATCGACCGCTGAAGCCGTCTCCCAATCGGCTCGCAGGAGATGCGTCGAATGATGCTCCGATACGAAACGCACCTTGCGCGTGGTTTGACGGCTTCCATCGACGACGAGATGAAACTCGATCAGCGGATGGTTGCCGAGCGCCTTGGTTAATTCGTTGCCTGCTTCGTCGTCGCCCACGGTTCCCACGAATATACAACGAGTGCCGAGGGCTACCAGATTGCGAGCGACGTTGCCGGCACCCCCGATCATCAATTCCGCGCGTTTGACCGCGATGACCGGCGTCGGGGCCTCCGGCGAGATCCGCGAGACCTCGCCATAGACAAATTCATCCAACATCAAATCGCCGACACAGAGCACGGTCTGATCGGAAAGCTCGGCAAGATGCTTGTCGAAATCGTACATAGCGTTACCGATAACGATCGTTGCAGCTGAGAAAACCTGTGACGTACTGGTTCACCGCCGCCTCGAGCGGCATGAAGCCAACGTTATAGCCCGCGCGCTGCAGCCGTTCGATGCGCGCCTCAGTGAAATATTGATATTGGTCGCGGATTGTCTCCGGCATCTCGATGTATTCAATATTCAGGGGAAGCCGAAGCGCTTTGAACATCGCGCTGATCATATCGCGAAAGCTTTCTGCCTTGCCGGTGCCGACGTTGAAGATGCCGTTTATCCCAGTTGCCTCGAGAAGCCAGCGAAACACCGAAACAGCATCGTCGACGTAAATGAAGTCACGCCGCTGATCTCCGTCGGCAATGCCCGCACGATGAGATTTGAACAGACGGACCGGCTTCCCCGACTTGGCTGTGTCCACCACTTTCGCCAAGACGCTTGCCATATGCGCCTTGTGGTACTCGTTCGGGCCATACACATTGAAAAACTTCAGTCCGACCCAGTGCGGCGGCATTTTTTCTTTTTTCACATGGCGGTCGACCAGAGCCAGATCGAAAAGGTGTTTGCTCCAGCCATAAAGGTTCATCGGCTTGAGCTTGCGCAAGGCATCGAGCGACCAGTCGTCGTCGAATCCAGCGCTGCCATCTCCATAGGTCGCCGCCGACGACGCATAAATAAAGGGCGTCCGCGTCGCCGTGCACCAGTCGAGCAGACGCAGCGACAGACGGAAATTGTTTTCCATCACTAGGTCACCGTCAGTCGCGGTCGTATCCGAGATTGCGCCCATGTGGATGACAGCGTCGAGCTTGCGGCTTTCGAGCCAAGGCATCAGCTCAACCGGTGGAACCATGTCTGCGACCTGATGCTTGGCGAGATTGCGCCATTTGGCGTCATCGCGGCCCAAGACGTCGCTCACCACAACATCGGTCCAGCCGGCCTCATTGAGGCTGGCCACTATGTTCGACCCGATAAACCCGGCCCCGCCGGTTACCAAAAACATTCCTACCCTCGCCACCACCCGAGTGCGCGGTAAAGCTTTGCCCCAGCCGGGCGTCCGACGCAATCTTAGGCTTGCTGGCTCCGCAAGTGGCTGGGAACAAGGTAAAAAGTCTGCGGCTGGACAGCGGCCACTGTCACGGGGTAACCGCTGCAAACCGGTCGAAATGGGGCACAGATTGGCGGCGAGAGTCCATGAAAGAAGACGTTAAGCAAGTTGCCGCGCCGGTCGTCATCATTCCCTATGTCTGGATCGGTGATTTCGTCCGTTGCCATTCGGTGGTGAAGCTGCTGCGTGCGAAAAGCCCCGATCGACCCATTGATATCGTCAGCAGCACGCTCTGCGCGCCGCTCGCCGATTATATGCCCGGCGTCCGGCAGGCCATCGTGATTGATTTGCCGCGCGGACAACTAAGTCTTGCCCTCCAGCGGAAGCTGGCGAGGCTGCTGGAAGAAAAAAAATATGGGCAGGCAATCGTTATGTCGCGGAAATGGAAGGCTGCGCTGCCCCCCTGGCTCGCACGAATTCCTCTCCGTACCGGCTTTGCCGGCGAGTTCCGTTTCGGCCTGCTCAACGATGTGCGCCTTGGCGAAAGCAAACTCCCACGCATGATCGATCAGATGGGTGCGTTGGCGCTGCCGAAGGGTGCACCGATCCCGGCCGAGTGGCCGCTGCCCGAATTGAAAATTCCGAGTCAGGAAATCGCCGCATGGGTTGCGCAGCGCGGGCTTGCCGAGGAAAAACATCCCATCGTCACCGTGTCGCCCGGCGCCGTGGGTGCCGGCAAGGCATGGCCGGCTCGGCATTATGCGGAGCTCGCGCGTGCGCTCACCGCGGATGGCGTCTCGGTCTGGGTGCTGGGCGGCCCGAATGAAACTCTCATCGCAAAGGAGATCGTGGCCACTGGTGGGAACCGTGTGCGTGATCTCACAGGCGCCGATTTGCGCAACGCCATCCTTGCGCTTGCCGCAGCTGATGCCGCTGTGACAAACGATTCCGGGCTGATGCACGTTTCGGCGGCGATCGGCACGCCAACGATTGCGATCTTTGGCCCGACCAGTCCGTGGCACTGGAAACCGCTCAATCCGCTCGCCGCGGTTTTCGAACCACCGGGTGACGAACACGTGCGCGAGCGTGCGCGCGTCGAGGGCAACGATGCCGTGCGTCATCGGCGTACCGACGACGTCTCGGTAGAGACCGTGCTCATATCCGTGCGGCAGGTCCTCGCAAAAGCGAAAAATCCTTCAATTTAGTCGCGAGCTATCCACTTAGCCCGACATATTAACGAACGCGCTAGTCAAGCCTGACGCGAAACTCTTTTCATGCTATCAAGATCACTATGGCTAAACCGAAACCCGCTGACCTGATGAGCGACCGCTCGCAAGCTGCGATTGCGTCGGCGTTGCGCACCCTCGAGGCCGAAGGAAGCGGGGTTGACGCACTTGCCGCCGCATTGCGCGACGGTCTTGGCAGCAGCTTTGCGGCTGCGATCGATGTCATCCGCTCGGCGCAAGGCCGAGTCATTGTGACCGGTATGGGAAAGTCCGGCCACGTCGCTCGCAAGATTGCTTCGACCTTCGCATCAACCGGAACACCTGCCTTTTTCGTGCATCCTAGCGAAGCAAGTCATGGCGATCTCGGAATGATCGCCAACCATGACGTCATCCTCGCGCTCTCGTGGTCCGGCGAGACGGCTGAACTGAAAAACATCACCGACTACTCACGCCGCCATGGAATCAAGTTGATCGCGATGACCGCCATTCCGGACAGCGCTCTTGCCAAGCTCTCCGACGTCGTGCTGACGCTACCTCAGGCGCGCGAGGCCTGCCCCCATAACCTCGCCCCAACGACATCTTCACTGATGCAGCTTGCGCTGGGCGATGCATTGGCGATTGCGCTGCTCGAAAGTCATGGCTTCACGGCGCTGGACTTCGGTCTTCTGCACCCCGGCGGCAAGCTCGGGACCCTGCTGAAAACCGTGGCCGACATCATGCATACAGGCGAGACGATGCCGCTGTCGCCGCTCGGCACACGGATGTCTGACGCAATCCTTGAAATGACGACCAAGGGTTTCGGCTGTGTCGGAATAACTGATGCGCGCGGTGCCCTGGTCGGAATCATCACCGACGGCGACCTACGCCGGCACATGCGTGCAAATTTGCTCGACGCCCGCGTTGACGACGTTATGACGCGTGGTCCGAAGACAGTGCGGTGCGATCAATTGCTCAGCGAGACGCTCGATATTCTCAATGTGATGAAAGTGACCGCCCTCTTTGCCGTTGAAACCGGCAAACCGGTCGGCATCATCCACGTGCACGATCTGCTGCGAGCGGGCACGGCCTGAATACTGCTTTCAACGAATGATGCTTCCGACTGCCTCGACGACCGCGTCGACCGAGGGTGGTTTTCCGTCATCGCCCAGAATCGACAGCCGCCCTCTCCCCACCGGCCCGGTCAGGCCCGGTTTGCTGCCCGTGAATATCGAGACAAGCGGAACGCCCAGAGCGGCGGTCAGATGCAAGAGTCCGGTGTCGACGCCAACCACAAACTGTGCGCCAGCGATCAGCTTCGCGACCTGATCCAGCGGCGCAAGATCGGGGACGCGAGTTCCTGGCACGGCTGCCGCAATGTATTCACTCCGCGTGCGCTCGAATTCCGTTCCCCATGGCAATACCAGCTCGAAGCTCTGGGCAAACACCTTGGCAAACGCGATCCAAAGCGCGTCCGGCCACTGCTTTTCGGGCCGCGCGGTCGCATGCAGCAACACGCCATAGCGCGACGTACCATCCTTTCCGATCTGGGAGCGATCGAGTCCAAAGTCGGGAGCCCCTTGGGGCGTATCGCCAAGCGCCAGGCCGCTCAGGATGCGATTGCGCTCGACCGCATGCAAATTGCAGTCAACGCGGTGGCGGACATCATAAAACAGCGAAGCAAGCGGTTCTCGAACGCTCGAAGCATCATAGCCATGGCGCCTGCCACGGGCGGCGCGCGTTAGAATTGCGGTACGCAACAGGCCCTGCGTATCGACGATCTCGTGGTATTGTTGCGCGCGGATATTGCGGAAACTTTCCTGGATTTCCGCTATCGTGGCCGGAGTGTACAGAGACTTTCGCCAGCGCCGCCACGCGACCGGAATGACCTTGTCTACCGCGGGATGCAGACGGACCAAGGGTGCAAACGCCTCCTCGACCAGCCAGCTGAAAGTCGCATCCGGGTGCGCCTTCCGAGCATCCGTCAAGGCCGGCATATGATGAACCACATCGCCGAGAGAAGACGTTTTGATGAAAAGAATGTTGGCCATGCGCGTTGTTGATCCATATACCGGGCATTGACCGCGCCCGCCATAACCAAACCGTTGCTTCAAAGGATCGCGGCTTTGACCATTTGGGACGCCTTTCGTTTGATCAGGAGAAGCGTTTAATATGACGATTTTGATCACAGGGGGCGCGGGCTACATCGGCAGCCACATGGTCCATGACTTCGTCGATGCGGGCGAGCCGGTCGTGGTCCTCGACAATCTTTCGAACGGCTTCCGATTTCTGATTCCGGCCCCGGTTCCCTTTGTGTCGGGAAGCACAGGCGACCAAACACTCGTGAGTGACGTAATCGCGAGGCACGGCGTTACCGCGATCATTCATTTTGCCGCGTCGGCCGTTGTCCCCGAATCCGTTGCCGAACCGCTTAAATACTATGGCAACAACACGGTAAACACTTGCGCCCTGCTCTATACGGCGATCAAGTCGGGGGTCCAGCAGTTCATTTTCTCCTCCACTGCGGCCGTCTATGGCGCCACGGAGGAAAACCCGATACGTGAAAATTCTCCGACGATTCCCGTGTCCCCATACGGTACGTCAAAACTGATGTCGGAGATGATGCTGCACGACACAGCAAAAGCATATGGACTACGCTTCGTTATTCTGCGCTACTTCAACGTCGCGGGGGCTGATCCCAGGATGCGCACCGGTCAGGCGACCCCCGCGGCCACGCACTTGATAAAGGTCGCCTGCGAAGCGGCAATCGGCAAACGTCCGAAATTGGAAGTGTTCGGCACGGACTATCCTACTCCGGACGGCACCTGCATTCGCGACTACATTCACGTCAGCGACTTAGTTCAGGCACACTCTTCGGCGCTTGCCTATCTGCGCAGCGGCGGCGCCAGCGCGACATTCAACTGCGGTTACGGGCGTGGCGCTTCAGTATTTGAGGTTGTCGATGCTGTGCGGCGGGCAAGCGGACGCGACTTTCCGGTCGAGGTGTCGCCGCGGCGTCCCGGTGATCCACCCTCGCTCGTGGCGAATGTGGATCGCATCCGTGCGACACTCCATTGGCGACCGCAGTTCCAGAATCTTGATACCATCGCTGCGCACGCGCTTGCCTGGGAGAAGCAGCTGGCCGGCCGGCGGAAGCCGTCGTGATCCCGCACCGAAACCCCAAGGTTTTCGCCGTCTTTCGTCAACTCAATTTTATCTTGATAATTTCCTTGCCCGCAGGCAAGGAATGCTCATTCCTGCCACCGAAGCACTAACACTGACAGCCCACTGAGGGTGGATGAACGATCACGATTTAACAACGGCGGCCGATCAACCTTATCGCCCGACTGTCCTCATCCGGCGATTGCTCGCAGAGCAAGGGCTGGCACATTGGCGCCGGTATATTGTCGCGTTCGTGCTCATGGCCGTGGCCGCAGGCTGCACGGCTCTTAGCGCCTGGCTGATTGGCGACGTCATCAACCAGGCCTATGTGAATCGCAATCTTCAAGGGATCATCGCGCTCGGTATCATCACCGTCGCGCTGTTCGCTACCAAGGGACTCGCCACCTACGGCCAAAGCGTGATGCTTTTGCGGATCGGCAATCGCATCATCGCTGATAACCAGCGTGCGGTGTTTGGCAAGCTGCTGAACGAGGGCCTCGGCTTCTACTCCGACCGGCATTCGACTGAATTTATTGCCCGGCTGTCGACCGGTACCGCAGCGGCCACGCAAGTTATCAACCTGCTGATTACCTCCGTTGGCCGGGACCTCTTGTCGCTGATCGGACTGGTCGCCGTCATGGTGTTGCAAGATCCGCTGATGTCCTTCTTCAGCTTCGTGGTCGTGCCGCCGGCATTCTTCTTTCTGCGCAAGCTGATCCGACGCATCTACTCGATTGCGCGCAGTCAGTTTCACGGCGGCACCCGCGTCATCGAAACGATGCAGGAAACCCTGCAAGGTATTCGCATCGTCAAGGCCTTCACGCTCGAAGACATCATGCGGGAGCGTTTCGACCGCAATGTTGCCGCTGTCGAACATGAAGCAAACAAGATGGCGCGCGTTGCCAATCGCGCCAGCCCCCTCATGGAGACCCTCGGTGGCTGCGCGATCGCCATCGCTGTAACCTATGGCGGCTACCGGGTGATCGAAACCGGCGCCACGCCGGGCCAGTTCTTCTCGTTCATTGCCGCGTTTTTGCTAGCCTATGAGCCGGCCAAAAGGCTCGCGCGTCTGAATATCGAACTCAACAGCGCACTGGTCGGCGTGCGTATTCTCTTTGAACTTCTGGACAGCCCGCCCACTGAGCCACCCGATCGCGACAGGCCCAGTCTCAATGTGAAGGAGGCTCGCCTGGCTTTCGATGATGTGCACTTCGCGTACCGCGGCGACGAATCGGTACTGCGCGGGATGTCTTTTGTGGCGGAGCCGGGCAAATTCACCGCCCTGGTGGGTCCATCCGGCGGCGGAAAATCGACCGTATTTAATCTGCTCCTGCGTTTCTATGACGCAAAGCGCGGCAAGGTCCTCATCGACGATCAGGATGTGACCTT
>DASRAF010000335.1:0-2183 GCA_035638295.1 Pseudolabrys sp. | reverse complement strand
AAGGAGCAGGAGCGCAACAAGGCGGCGTGATTTGCACTCGTTCTCGCGTGTGACGGCGACGGCTTACGACGGGCTGTCGCCGTTCGCGCGATCCTGGTCGGCGCGCATCGAAGCCTGCTCTGGGGCTCATTACATTGGCCGCCAGCTCGCCGCGCTTGGACACGCTGTTCGTTTGATCCCTGCGCAATACGTCAAGCCATTCCTCAAGGGGCACAAGAACGACTACCGCGATGCCGAGGCGACTGCAGAAGCCGTGCAGCGGCCGACCATGCTTGAAAGCTGGGCCGCTGTCGCAATGGCTGTTCAGCACTCTCGCGGAGGCGGGCTTGCCGGTGATCTGTGTTGAGACGCGACATATGCGGGCGGCGTTGAAGGCGCAGGTCAACAAGACGGACCGCAACGATGCGCGTGGCATCGCGCAGATGATGCGGGCCGGGCTTTATCGTCCCGTCCATGTGAAGACGTTGCGCAGCCAGAAACTGCGGATGCTGCTGACCCACCGCAAGCTGCTGCAGTCGAAAGCCATCGCCATTGAGAACGACCTGCGCGCCACCTTGCGCAACTTCGGTCTCAAGGTGGGCATGGTCGGGACGGTCAAGTTTGAGACGCGGATCAAGGAGCTCGTCGATAACCTCCCCGAGTTGGCCGTACTGGTCGAGCCGTTGCTCATTGTTCGGCGGGTGCTTCGTGAACAGATCGGCATCCTGCATCGCCGCTTGCTGGCTGTCGTGCGGGACGATGACGTATGCCGGCGCCTAATGACCGTCCCTGGTGTCGGTCCCGTGGTGGCGCTGACCTATCGCGCAACCGTCGATGTTCCTGCCCGTTTCCGAAACTCCAAGGCGGTCGGTGCGGTGTTTGGATTGACACCCTCCAGGTATCAATCGGGCGAGAGCGACCGAACCGGCGGGATATCACGGTGCGGAGACGAGATGATGCGGGCAATGCTCTACGAAGCGGCCCAGATCCTATTGGTGCGCTCGGCGAAATGGTCCTGGCTCAAGGCCTGGGCGATGAAGATTGCCAGGCACCGCGGGCTGAAAAAGGCGATCGTGGCCTTGGCGCGCCGATTGGCCGTGATCATGCACCGCATCGGGGTTGACGGCACCGAATTCCGATGGACCAGGGAGGTCGCCGCAACGTGACAACCATAGAGGATCAAAGCAGATAGGAGAAACCTGATATCCACCAACGGTGGAATGATGTCCCTCGCGGGACGACGGATGAGGTGAGTTCGTATGTCCGCTTGGCCGTCCGTTTCATCTCACGGCAAGGCCGCGCTAAAGATTGTTCCACCTTATCTTCGAATCCCATGATGGAAGGGCCCTGGTGCCGATTCCGAAGAGAAGCGCGAGCCTGCGAGCGACATCGACACCGCACAGGTGAACAGTCTGAAAGTGCTTGACCCTGAATGGCCGATTAGAGAAGCGGACATTTCCTAACCGCCGCTTCGTGTGCTCAAAGTCCGTAAAGGGGGTGAACCCGGGTTTTGCCAACGCGCTGCTATGCATCTTCAAATCATTAAAGCAGGCACGAGACTTACGCGGCGGTATGTAGCAAACGGGCCACACTTGCTCGCCAACTAAGACGCGGGCGGAACCGAACAAGACGATGGAACGTTGAGCGGCCGCTATTCGGGCAATTACCACTCCCGAAGATCGGATTTGATGGGCGGCAAATACAGGTCGCTCGGAAGGCGCCACAGCGGAAAAGGCCGTGCCGTTCCTGTGCGCTGCCCGTCGATCCCACCCGTTTCGTTCGCTGCGTAGAGTTGGTGTAAGCGACCCGCACCTGCGAGTCGCACCATGACGATCACACTCTCACAGACGGAACCGGGCATGACCAGCCAATCCTTGCGCAATGATGCCGAACACTGGCGCACCCGCGCAGAAGAGGTGCGCATGCTGGCGAGTGAAGAGAAGGATACGACGACCAAAGACGCGCTGCTGCGGACCGCTGACGACTACAAGCACCTTGCTCGCTGGGTCAAAGACTGGGCCATGCGGCGTTTAACAAAGAACCGAGACACATAACACATCGGGGGACTAACATGGACATCTATACAGTGCTCTTGATCGTGTTTCTGACTTTGGGGATTGGTTTTGTGCTGAATCGGGTAATTGGCTAGCACTACTTTGGCAGATTTTTAGGGGCACAGGATTCCCAAATCAGTTTTTCTGTGA
>DASRAF010000334.1:0-6640 GCA_035638295.1 Pseudolabrys sp. | reverse complement strand
CGGTGCGACGGCAAAACTGGCGCATTACGTATCGATAGATTACAATCTTTGATACATTGGGCAACATGGCTTTCTACGCGCGGGAGACGGTTTTGACGGCGCGGCCTGTGTACTCGTGTGCGGGATCTCGATGATGGAGACTGGATCTGCCGCGTCAAGCCGGTCCACCAAACCGGAGCGCCGCTATCTCACGATCCTGTTTTGCGACCTTGCCGGCTATACCGAGCTGTCGGAACGGCTGGATCCCGAGGATTTGCGGGATCTGCAGCTGCAATATCAGCGGCTCGCCCTGACGGTAATGGAGCGCTACGGCGGCTTCGTTGCCCATTTCAGCGGCGACGGAGTGCTGGTCTATTTCGGTTATCCGGCTGCCCACGAAAACGATGCAGAGCGTGCGGTTCGTGCCGCCCTCGAGCTCCATGACCGCCTTCATAAACTCAACGGCGAGCTTCGTGGCCAGCAACTGCCCGAAATTGCAATCCGTATCGGAATTCACACTGGTCTGATCGTGATCGGTTCGGAGCTGGCCAGCGGCGGCGCGCAGGATCACAGCATTGTGGGTGAGGCGGCAAATCTCGCCGCCCGGTTGCAGGCGGATGCGCCGACCGATTCGGTCATTGTCAGCGGCGAAACGTTCGAAATGATTTCCGGGATGTTCGACTACGAATCGCTCGGACCCAGGCGGTTTAAAGGTATCAGTCGCAGCATTCCGATCTACAAGATCACCAAACCTCGCGTCGGGATTGGGCGGACATACCATCGAGGACGCCGTGGCACGCCACATTTTGTCGGTCGCGCGGAATCGGTCGAACGTCTGATTTCCTGTTGGCACAGGGCGAAGGAGAAGTCCAGGTGCGAGACCATTCTGATCACAGGCGAGGCGGGTGTCGGCAAGACAAGGCTTGCGACTGAGATCGTTAAGCATCCCGAGTTCTCCGATGCAAACCTTCTGCAAATTCACTGCCATGACATATTTGCAAGCACGCCACTTTACTCGGTCGGGATGTTCGTGTGGTCGGAGGCGGGCCTGACCGTCGACGACGACAAGGCCATTCGTGCTCAGAAGATCGCGAATTTTCTCGACAACCTTGGACTAAAGAATCCGGAAAACGAAGACATCATCAGTAGCCTGATAGGCACGTCGCTGACTTCGGCAACCGAAGCAAGCGCACCGACACCATTCCTTTTCAAGCGAAAGCAGTTCGCCTTGTTGGGGTCGATCTTCGAGCAGATGGCGCGCAAACAGGCGACATTGATATGGGTTGATGATGTTCACTGGATCGATCCGTCGTCGGCCGAACTGTTGCAGGAGCTTGTGAAGCGCCTGGCAGACACCGCGGTTCTGGTGGCTTTGACGGGCCGGTCTTTTCCAAAGAGTCCGAACCTGCCGCGCACCGAAAATGCCATCGAGCTCGGTCAGCTCAGTTTGGATGAATGCTACGAACTGGCCCGCGCCATTCCGCGATCGCAAGATTTGTCTGATGAGGAGCTCAAGCGCGCCGTTGAAGCAGCTGACGGCGTTCCGCTTTTCGTCGAATATCTTGTCTTATCCCTCGTCGATCAGAAGGAGCAGGCATCGAATGCCTCGCGCCGGCGCGGCGACCTGCCACTGACACTTGCCGCCATGATATCCGAAAGGCTCGATCGGGTTGCCGATGGAAGGCGGGTCGTGCAGGCCGCTGCGTGTATCGGACGGCCTTTCACCGCCGATTTCTTGGCGGCGTTGCTGCAGGAGAACGCGCAGAACGTTGTTGAGCCGCTGGAGGCATTGATCGACGCGGAAATTCTACGCTCAAACCACGAAGATCGCGAGGCGCGCTTCGAATTTCGGCATGCCCTCCTGCAACGCGCCGCGTACGAATCGATGGTGCAATCGGAACGGCGGGCGACCCACGCTAACATCGTAAAGCAACTGCAGCATGACAGTGCTGCCGGGCCCTTTGTCCCCGAACTGATCGCCTACCACCTGACGGCATCCGCGCAATTCCAGGAGGCGATCAAGACCTGGTTGGATGCTGGCGCTAGCGCAGCTCGACGCTCTGCCCATATCGAGGCTGTCGAAGATTTACGCCGCGGCCTCAGCTTGCTGAATGAAATTTCGTCCCCCGAGCTGCGCGCGAAGCTCGAACTGGCTCTCCAAGGCGCGTTGATCCCCTCGCTCATTTCAACGCAAGGGCCGACTTCGCCCGCCCTGTCCGAATGCTGCCAGCGCGGCCTTGCACTTTGCCGGGAAGGGGAAGCGTCGCCCTTGGTATTTGCATTTCTGTTCGGGCAATTCACCTTCGCAATGTGTCGTGGCCGGAATAAAGACGCGGCGCCATTGGCCCAGCTTTTCCTCACGGTGGCGAGTGACAAGTCCTACGCCTCCGGACGCGTCATCGGCCATCGCCTGTGCGGTATGACACACATAAACGCTGGGGCGGCCTTGAAGGCCAAGGAGCAATTCGACCAATCGCTCGAACTTTATTCGGCAGAGCGCGACGCCGCCGCGACACAATTGTTCGGCCAGAACACGCAGGTCCATAGCCGGTCATTGTTGAGCATCGCGTTGCTCTGCCTTGGCGAGGTCGACGAGGCCCTTCAGGTCGGGCTCGACGCGCTCGAGGCGGCCGACGCCCTGCGTCATCCGCAGTCGACGGCATTGGCGCGAGCATATGTGGGCGGCTGGCTGTTCGGTCTGTGCGGGGCCAAGACTGAAATGAAGCGCGAGGCGCAGCAATTGATCGCTTTGGCGGACCAGCACCGCCTTGGCCCATTCCGTCTGTTCGGCTCGGCATTTATGGGCTGGGCACTGTGCCAGGACGGCGACCTCGAAAACGGCGTTGCGATGCTGACGAAAGCCATCGACAGGCTCGAAAGCATCGATTTTCGCCTTTCTCTTCCAGGACATCTCGCGAGCTTGGCTGAGGCCCAGCGTCTCCAGGGAAAACTGGAGGAGGCAAAGAAAACCTGCGCGCGCGGTCTGACAATGATATCCGAAGGTACCGATCTTTGGATCGAGGCCGAAGCCCGCCGCATCGATGCACTTATTGCAGCCGACATGAAGGTGGAAAGTGCAGAAAAGGTCGAAGCAAAATTTCGCGAGGCAATCGAATGTGCGCGAAGTCTTGGATTTCCGATATTCGAGCTTCGCAGCCTGTTGAGCTTGCAGAATTTTCTCGGCCCAAACCGGAAAGACATAGAGATTGAAGCCCGTCTCAAAAAGCTGGCGCATTTGCAGAATCTTGACCGTCGTGTCGAGGCTGCGATCAAGGCGCGAGGTTACAGCTTTCTTGCAGTAGCGCATTAATTCGCACTTTGAGAATTGGAGCCGCGGATATGCTTGGTCGATTTGCCGACCATTTTTCAGCTTCGCCGGTTTCGTTCGACGTCGTGTTACCCGACAAGGCCGTGCAGCATTTTGGGCCCGGCTCGCCCAGTTTTCGGGTCACCATCAGAAATAACAGAGGATTGCGTGCGATCCGAAGTATCGACGAAGGTCAGATTGGAGACGCGTATCTCGACGGTGATATCGATATCGACGGGGATATGTTGCGCCCGTTCGAATTGCGCGGCGCGATGAAGGACTTTCACCCCTTCGTTGCCGCCTGGCGTTTCATCCAACCGTTGTTGTTTGGTCAGGTCCACACCAACAAGCGTGCCATTGGCGCCCATTACGACATCGATCCGACTTTCTTCCTTAGTTTCCTCGATCCACAGACGCCCTGTTACACGCAAGGTGTGTATGAAGACCGAAGCGAAACGCTCAACGTCGCGACCCTGCGCAAGTTCAGATATTGCTTTGAGAAACTGGGCCTGAAGAGCGGCGACCATCTGCTGGAAATAGGTCCCGGCTGGGGCGCGTGGTTTGAATACGCCTCGCAACGCGGTGTTCGCTGCACTGGGATCAGCAATTCACAGACGTCGGTTGACTACCTCACTGGCCGCGCAAGGCAACTCGGGTTCGAGTGGGAGCTGATCACAGGTGATTTCCTGCAGTACCGGAGTGATCGAAAGTACGATGCGATCGTCATCATGGGTGTTATCGAGCATCTGCCGGACTACGCTCGCGTGCTGGGAAAGTTCACGGAAATGCTCAAACCTGGACGATGCATCTTTCTAGATGCGAGTGCCTGCACGCAAAAATACGAGCTCTCATCTTTCATGGTGAAACACATCTATGGCGGGAACCACTCGTTCCTCGTTCTCCATGATCTCCTCGACAAGATGTCGATAACTCCGCTGCGTGTGCAGGAAATGTTCGACGATCGCTTCAACTATTTTCTCACATTCCAGCAGTGGGCGCGCAATTTTGACCAGAACCGCGACACTGTCGTGGAGCAATTTGGCGAGTTCAACTATCGCCGTTTCCGGCTGTACCTTTGGGGTGCCGCCTATGAATTTCTCAGCCGTAGCCTCGATTGCTACCGAATGATCATCGCTTATCCGGAGGCCTAGCGGGCGTGCTGGTGCTGAACTGGTAAATGCTTTTGAGCTTCGCGACACGAGGCGCAGCACGCGTTGAGGGGAATATCGTTCCTTTGGCAGTCGGGGGTGCCGGCGCCTCGTCAAGCTGAATTACGAAGGGTTTCGAATTGCTTTGGCAATACGCGGCTTATCACCACGCCGCAAAGGGCGGTGACGGCAAAGTTGCCGATCAGACCAAGACAAATGTGCCCGAATTGATCCGCCACCCATGTGTAGGAATAAGTGGCGGTTGTCTGCACTTCCTTGCCGTAGACGTCGGGCCAAAACTGGTCCCAAAGATTTTTTGGCGTCAATTCTGAAGCAGAAGGACCAAACGGAGTGGTTGCTGAATGTTTGGCGGCGCTCATGGCATTCTCTCCTTAAGCGTATTGCAGACAAGGAGCAGAAAGAAATAAATTCCTTGTCTCCGTTCGTGAGAGGCCCGAAATGACGGCCAGATAACAGCGGCGTTTGTCAATTCCCGCCAAATAAACGATGAACTCATTGCCCGGGCAAAACGAAGGAACGTCTCACTCCGCCGTTTATCCCGGTTCTGGGCCGCTGTATTAGTAGGAAAACCTTAGCCGACCGACGGAGGGGAAAGGCATGGAATTTCTCAAGCACACCGAATGGCCGATGTGGTTCGGGTATGCGGCCGTGGCGTCCAGTATCGTCACGTGTGCGATGAAGACAATGATTCCCCTGCGCGTCGTCAGCATGACGTGCAACGCGCTGTTCATTGTCTACGGATTTTTCTCCGGAATTTACCCCACGCTTATCTTGAATTTGATTCTTCTGCCGCTGAACACGGTGCGGCTTCAGCAGATGCGGAAGCTCATTCAAGACGTGGAGGCCGCGGCGTCCTATGGCGAAACCTCGATCGATTGGCTGAAGCCGTTCATGGCTCGGCGCGGTTTTCGCAAAGGGGACATTGTATTTCACAAGGGGGATTTGGCCGACGCAATGTATTACAGCGTGAGCGGTCGGTATCGTCTCCGCGAAATGGGAATCGAGCTCCCGACCGGTCAGGTTTTCGGAGACCTGGGACTTCTCGCGCCAGATAATCGTCGCACTCAGACCATCGAGTGCGTGGAAGATGGAGAGGTCCTTACCGCCAGCTACCAGCAGGTCAAAGAGCTTTATTTCCAGAACCCGCAATTCGGATTCTATTTTCTGCGGCTGACGACCGAGCGTCTGTTCGAAAATATCGCGCGCCTCGAGGACGAACTCGTGCGCAAAAATGAAGTGTTGGCGGAACTCGGCCACAAACCCGCGTGAAAAAAACGAAAAGCGGTTGAGGACTCGTCGGACGGAACTAACGTCCCGACAAATTAAGCCGCGAAGTTTAAGAATCCATTCATGAGCAAACAGCTTGATTTTCAAGCCTATTTGCCACGAGGCACGCCCTCGATCAACTGTAGGGTGTAGGAAACCACTATCGGCGCGTCCGCCAGTTCGGCGGCGGTGTTGGGGGGAAAGCCAAGCCCAATAGTAATGAGCGGAGCGCAACTGTCGCGACAATCGCTATGGTGGCACGCATAATGCGTCGGTCGAACTCGGTTCGGGTCTGGAAGAGGGCGGTGCCTTAAGCTCGGTGATCCTCTGCGCTAGAACGATCGTTGCTTGGCTGATCCGCTCAAAATCCGGACGGACCAGAAGGCCCAGCTGAGTCAGGCGAACATTCGACCGGCTTCGTTCGAACAATGGAGCACCGAATTCCGCCTCCAGTGTCTGAATGGCACGAGTGAGCGAGGGTTGTGCAACGCCGCAGCGGTTTGCCGCCCGGGTGAAGCTCTGTTCCTCGCAAAGCGCGACAAAGTAGAAGACCTGGTGTATTTTGACCGGCATATTTCTCTATCGGCTCGCCAGTTCTAGTGCCCCTGAAACCAGAGGCGAAGCGATAGCAGCGCCAAGCGCCAGCCCATAAAATACGAGCCAAATCGCTGCGATCGCGCTTTCCGGGGGGCCATAGCTATCGGTCGAGCGCTGCTGGGACATGCCCCGGTCAGCTTTGCCGAGAGGTTGCATGGTCAGTCTCCGCTATGGAGATCGGTAGCATCCGCCAGGGCCTGCGACCGTGAGCTAGCTCACACTTGCGGCGCATTTCGAGCTGATGCGACCAACTGACCCGTCCGGGCGTGTTTGCGCATTGGTCGGTCCGATATGGTATCCTTGGGGGATTATCTTTATTGAC
>DASRAF010000333.1:0-13991 GCA_035638295.1 Pseudolabrys sp. | reverse complement strand
GGTTGTGATGAGGGGTCGGAGCGATTTCGTTTTCGCTGTATCGATGTTGCTCGCGGTTTTGTCCGCTGGTCATTCGCGCGCGCAAACCGATTACCCGAACCGGCCGATCCATTTCATCGTCGGGTTCGCCGCCGGCGGCGGAAACGATCTCTTTGCGAGACTCGTTCTACAGAAATTTCAGGAGAATACCGGTTCAGCTGTAGTGATTGAGAACCGCGTTGGTGCGGGTGGACGCATTGCAGGCGAATTCGTCGCGCGTCAGCCGGCTGACGGCTATACGGTCCTGGTCGGCGCAACCGGACAAATGTCGATCGCCACGGCGATTTTCCCGGATCTTGGCTATCACGCGAGCAACAGTTTCATTCCCCTGAACATGATCGCTTCGTTCCCCCTGGTGCTCGTGGTACCGGCAGATCACCCAGCGAAGGATGTGAAGGAACTTGTTGCCTGGGCGAAATCCAACCCGGACAAGTCGAACTACGGCACCTCGTCGCCAGCGTTCACAATTGCAAGTGAGCTGCTCAAGCTCAAAAGCGGAATGCCTGCTGTGGCGATCCCCTATAAGAGCAGCAACGAGTCAAACCTCAGTGTTGTTTCGGGACAAAGCCTGTTCACGATTTCGGACGGGCCGCCGGCCATCCCATTGGTCAAGGCAGGCAAAATCCGCGCTCTCGCGGTTACAGGTTCGGAGCGCTCATCTGAGCTGCCCGATGTGCCAAGTATGGCTGAGGCCGGATTTCCCGATGTCGATACCCAGCTTTGGAGTGGGTTCTTCTTACCTGTCGGGACGCCGGGCCCGATCGTAGACAAGTTAACGACGGGGTTGGCCGAGGCGCTGGCCGCCCCGGCGGTCCAGGAAGGCCTGCAAAAAATGGCGGTTAAGCCGGGTGGGCCTACCGGGAGCGACTTCAAGAAACGGATCGAGGCTGACATCAAATCATTCGCAGAAGTCGTGAAGGCCGCTAACCTAACTTTCAAATAGTCGCCTTCTCGAGTGTGCCGCCCGGCGTCGCCGCCTCAAATCAATTGCCGCGGGGCCGACCGCTGATATTGTACGCGATGAGTAGAGTGGGGATACCATGCGTCGGCTTGCAGCGTTTGCGTTGCTCGTTGGAGTTTTCGTCGTTCCGGGTCAGGCGGATGCTGCATCGGCCGACGAGCTGTTCCGGCATTTCAATTTGTTCGGGACCTGGGCTACCGATTGCAAGAATCCGCCAACACCCAGCAATCCATTCGTCAGCATCACGACGCCGAGCGCGGGGCTGATCCTCGAGGACCACAATCTTGGTCCCGACTATGCGGTGAACCGCTACAGTGTTCTTTCGGCCGAGCAGGTATCGTCGACGAGCGTAGCGGTTAACGTCATCTTCCAGCCCGGCACCGATGCGGAAGAACGGCAAAAGCTCGTTTTCGCGGTCCGCGACAAGACCCGCCGCACCATGTTCAATCAAACCGACGGTGGGCCCGTGCGGGTCAAAGATGGAATTGCGGTTGCCCGGGGGAGCAAGACCCCGCTGCTAAGAAAGTGCGACGAAGGCAGCGCCAGCCATTAATATTTTTCGTGCCGGCCTACTGCCAGCCAGGAACATTGCGCATATCCGGGAGATGATGCGCGATGCCTTTGTGGCAATCGATACAGGTCTTCTGACCAGTGAACAGAAAACGCTGGTGCGCCTCGACAGCCCGCGGACTCTGCCGGGTGGTGTCCATCGATTGGGCGCTGTGGCAGTTACGGCACTCCAGGGAATCGTTTGCCTTCATGCGAGCCCATTCATGAATGGCCAGCTCCAGCCGGTGGTCCAGAAACTTTTCGCGCGTGTTGATCGTGCCGAAGAGTTTTCCCCAGACTTCCTTTGAAGCCTGCATCTTGCGTGCGATCTTGTGTGTCCATTCGTGCGGAACGTGACAATCTGGACAATGGGCGCGGACACCTGACCGATTGTTGTAGTGGATCGTTGTTTTAAGTTCCTCGGCGACATTCGAACGCATTTCGTGGCAGGAAATACAGAATGTCTCGGTGTTGGTGAGTTCGAGCGCGGTATTGAATGCACCCCAAAAGATCACTCCGGCGACGAAGCCGGCGAGCACAAGAAATCCAAGGCTGAAAATGGAGCTGGGACGAATCAACACAGCCCAGATTTCGCGTGCAAACGAGAGTGCTCGGCTCCAAAAGGACGGCTTCGGCACCTCTGTCGTTGTCATCGCGGTCTCCCCGGCGCGGCTCCCTTCAGCACAGTGTCGATGTCGACAAAATCGTTGTCGACCGGAATTTGCACGTTGTGTTGCGGCACGTGACACTGGGTGCAGAAGTAACGGCGGGGCGAAATCGACGCCAAAAACTGTCCATCACGATCGGAAAAATGCGTGATGCTGATCATCGGCGCCTGGGATTCGCGCACGCGCGTTCGCGCGTGACATGAGAGGCACTTGTTGGCATTGACGCTGACCTCGTAACCCTCCGTGGAATGCGGGATGACCGGAGGCTGCTCCGGATAATTGCGGGGTTCGCGAACTGAAGAATTCTGCTCCGGCGTCATTGGGGGCGGAGGGCCTTCCTGGTCGATCGGAGTGTGTCCGCGCAAGGCCGAGAATGTCTGCGCCATAACCACACTCGAGAGAGCTGCCACCAAGGCCGCCGCAACAAGCAATCGTAAACGGTGTGTCATTATCCGACCCCTAAACGCGAACAATGCGAACAGCACATTTCTTGAAGTCGGTCTGAAGTGAAATCGGATCGGTGGCATCGAGCGTCACTTTATTGATCAACTGGCTCTCGTCGAACCACGGCACGAATACGACACCGCGCGGCATGCGATCCCGTCCACGTGTCTCGATCCTGGTGCGTATCGAGCCGCGCCGGGACTCGACCTTCACTTCGTCGCCGCGACGAATGCTGAGCTCTGCGGCATCGTCCGGATGCATAAAGCAGACGGCATCGGGAAATGCGCGATAAAGCTCGGGAACGCGTCGCGTCATCGAGCCGGAATGCCAATGCTCAAGCACGCGCCCGGTGACGAGCCAGTATGGATAGGTCGTGTCGGGAGATTCAGCGGCTGGCTCATAAGGCAGGGCGAAAATGCGCGCCTTGCCGTCGGGGAAGCCGTAGAACTCGACGCCTTTGCCGGGCTTGACGTAGGGGTCGAGGCCCTCGCGATAGCGCCAACGTGTTTCCTTGCCGTCGACGACGGGCCACCGCAATCCCCGAACTTCGTGGTAGGTGTCGAAGGGCGCAAGATCGTGCCCGTGACCGCGGCCAAAGCCCGCGTACTCTTCAAACAATCCTTTCTGCACGTAAAAGCCGAACGACTTTGATTCCTGATTTTCAAAGTCTTGCGCCATATCGGACAAAGGAAATTTGTCGACCTCGCCGTTTTTGAACAGTACCTCGAAGAGAGTCTTGCCCTTGTATTCCGGTTTCTTGGCGATCAGTTCCGCCGGCCAGACCTCCTCGATCTTGAAGCGTTTGGAAAATTCCATCAGCTGCCAGAGATCGGAGCGCGCTTCTCCAGGCGCGTTCACAAGCTGATGCCAGAAATGGGTACGCCTTTCGGCGTTGCCGTAAGCACCTTCTTTTTCGACCCACATGGCAGTCGGAAGGACCAGGTCCGCGGCCTGCGCCGTTACGGTCGGGTAGGCCTCGGAAACGACAATGAAGTTCTCGTGATTTCGATAACCGGGGTACGCCTCTTCGTTGACGTTCGCCGCGGCCTGGAGATTGTTGTTGACCTGGACCCAGTAGGCGTTGAGCTTGCCGTCGCGCAGCATGCGGTTTTGCAATACAGCGTGGTATCCGGGCTGCGGCGCGATCGTGCCCTCGGGCACTTTCCATATCTTTTCCGCCTTGTCGCGATGCTCCTTGTTGGCCACCAGCATGTCGGCCGGCAGTCGGTGGGAGAATGTGCCGACCTCGCGTGCCGTGCCGCAGGCCGATGGTTGGCCAGTAAGCGAGAACGGACTGTTGCCTGGCTCTGCAATCTTTCCGGTCAACAGATGGATGTTGTAGACCAGATTGTTGCACCACACGCCGCGTGTGTGCTGATTGAAGCCCATCGTCCAGAGACTGACGACCTTGGTCTTCGGGTCGGCGTAGAGTTCGGCGAGTTCCCGAATGCGATTGACCGGGACACCGGACAAGCTCGCGGCTTTCTCCAGCGTGTATTCTGAAACGAACTTCGCGTATTCCTCGAACGTAATGTCGGTCGCTTCGTTGGCCTTCGAACGGCCGGTCGCCTTCTGCTCCAGCGGATTCTCCGGCCGCAGCCCGTAGCCAATGTCGGCCTGGCCGCGCTTGAAAACGGTATGCTGGTTGACGAAGTCCTTGTTGACCCGGTTTGTCGAAATGATGTGGTTCGCGATAGCGTTGAGGATTGCGAGATCGGTCTGCGGCGTGAATACCATCTGGATGTCGGCAAGATCGAACGAGCGGTGCTCAAATGTCGAAAGCACCGCGACGCGAACGTGCGGCGCGCTGAGCCGACGATCGGTGACCCGGCTCCAAAGGATCGGGTGCATCTCGGCCATGTTGGAGCCCCACAGAACGAAGGCATCCGTGGTCTCGAAGTCGTCGTAGCAGCCCATCGGCTCGTCCATGCCGAAGGTTCGCATGAAGCCCATGACCGCTGAGGCCATGCAATGACGTGCATTCGGATCGATATTGTTTGATCGAAAGCCTGCCTTGAACAGCTTATTGGCGGCATAGCCTTCCCATATCGTCCATTGGCCAGATCCAAACATACCGACGCGGCTCGGCCCACCTTTTGCGAGGGCGCTCTTGAACTGCTGGGCCATCACATCGAAGGCCTCCTCCCACGAAACTGGGGTGAATTCGCCGTTCTTGTCGTACTTGCCATTTTTCTTTCGCAGCAGTGGCCGCGTGAGCCGATCGTGGCCGTACATGATCTTGGATAGAAAATATCCCTTGACGCAGTTCAGGCCGCGATTGACCTCGGACTTCGTGTCGCCATGTGTCGCGACGACCCGGCCGTCTTTGGTCGCGACCATGACGCCGCAACCGGTGCCGCAGAAGCGACAGGGCGCCTTGTTCCACTTCAATTCGGTGAATGATCTGTCGGTAATCAGATTCTGTGCGGCGGTGGGAGTCGGCAGTCCTCCAGCAGCCGCTGCCATGGTGGCGGCTTCCAGCTTGAGGAATTGGCGGCGGTCCATTCCTTTGTTCTTTGTCATCGCCGGTCTCCTATTTATTGGTTCAGCCGTCATCTGTGCCCTGGAACACCAGCGAGGCGCTCAGCACACCGGGCATCGACGACATAGCGTTGAGTGTCTCGCCAATGGATCCGACATCCGTGGCCTCGACAACGACAACGAGTTTGCCGCGCTGATCGCGATTGTAGATTTGGGCGCCGGGCAGCATTTCGATTGCGCGTGCAACGGCATTGAGCTGCTCCGGCCGCGCCTGGACGAGGATGCTCGCGATTTCCACGGGGTGTTCGGAAACGTTGGCCGTTGTCCAACGACCATTGATGAACTTGCGGCGGTCAACGTTGCGCGTGAACGGTGTATCGACCACGGCCCTCCTCACTTCTTAGGAGGGCCGGGCGGGCCATTAATGGCCTGATAGATCCAAACTGTCAGACCCCAGGTGCCAACCGTGGCGACCGCGATGGCCGGCATTACGAGCGCGGTGACCAGCAGGAAAGCGTAGACTTCCATCCGCCGTTTGTGCGCTGCACTATCAGTCGAGTTTGGCATGCTCGACATTGATCCGATCCTGAGAGGTTATCGACAGGCAACACCTGCTGGCGAAAACGATAATACTACCTTTTAGCGGCCAGGCTCATTTTCTTATTGATCTGAATCAATAGTCGCCGGAAATCATACGCGACCAATCGGCAAAAGCGGCATTTAGCCACGCGCGCGGGCACTCCCGAGCCACTCATCGCAGCCTGCCGCCGGCGTCTTGCTCGCGTGAGCCCGCCATCGCATCTGCGGTGAGCGCAATGACCGGTCAGGTGGCGCTGTTGGTCGGCGCTACCGGTGTCCGTCCGGAGGCGGTGCTGTTGAAAAATTCTGGAGCCAGATCGCGGCGATCAGACGTCGAGCAAATCCGCGCTCGCGAATTCGGCCTTCTCCTGGATGAACTCGAAGCGCGCCTCGGCTTTCGTACCCATCAGGCGTTCGACGCTGCGCGCAGTCGGCTTCAACTCCTTGTCCACGAGAACCACGCGCAACAGTGTACGTTTGCCGGGGTCCATGGTGGTTTCCTTGAGTTGCGCCGCCATCATCTCGCCGAGGCCCTTGAAGCGGGACACCTCGACCTTTGCGTTGGCATGGAACTCTTTCTTGAGAAGCACTTCCTTGTGCTTGTCATCGCGCGCGTAGAAGATCTTGCCGCCGTGTGACAGCCGATAGAGAGGCGGGACCGCCAAATAGAGTTTCCCGCCTTCGATCAGTTTCGGCATCTGACGATAGAAGAAAGTTATAAGGAGTGACGCGATGTGCGCGCCGTCTACGTCCGCGTCGGTCATCACGATGACCTTCTCGTAGCGAAGGTCTTTCTCGTGGTAGTGGACGCCCGTCCCGCAACCGAGCGCCTGAATGAGGTCGGCAAGCTGGGCGTTTTGGGCCAGCTTTTCCTTGCCGGCGGACGCAACGTTCAGGATCTTCCCGCGCAATGGCAAAACGGCCTGGGTGCGTCGGTCCCGCGCCTGTTTGGCCGAACCGCCGGCACTGTCGCCCTCGACTATGAAGATCTCCGAGCCTTCAGAGGCCGATGAAGTGCAATCGGCGAGTTTGCCGGGGAGGCGCAGCTTGCGCACAGCGGTCTTGCGGGCAATGTCTTTTTCCTGCCGCCGGCGAATGCGCTCTTCGGCGCGTTCGACGACGAAATCGAGCAGTTTGTTGGCCTGCAGCGGGTTCCCCGCGAGCCAGTGGTCGAATGGATCTTTTATCGCCTGCTCGACGATGCGTTGGGCTTCGGCTGTGGCCAGACGGTCTTTCGTTTGTCCCTGGAATTCAGGTTCCCGCACGAAAACGGAGAGCATGCAGCCGGCGCCGGTCATGACATCGTCGCTGGTGACCGGAGCGGCGCGCTTTTCCTGTCCGATACGGGCCGCGTGGTCTTTCAGTCCGCGCAGGAGCGCTGTCCGCAAACCGGATTCGTGTGTCCCGCCATCGGGTGTTGGGATTGTGTTGCAGTAAGAGTTGAGGAAGCCGTCCGTATCGGCAGTCCAGGCTACGGCCCATTCGACCGCGCCGTGGCGGCCGGTCTTGCCGGCGGATCCGGTAAAGATGTCGGGATGAACGAGCGTCGCGCCCGTGAGATTGGATGCGAGGTAATCTTTCAGCCCCTCGGCGAAATGGAACGTGGCCTTCTCGGGAACGTCCTCGACGCCTTTGAGCAGCGCCCTGTCGCAGTGCCAGCGAATTTCGACGCCGCCATAGAGGTAGGCTTTCGACCGCGCCATCTTGAAGACGCGTTCAGGCTTGAATGCGGCCTTGGGACCAAAAATATCGGGGTCGGGCTTGAAGCGCACGCGCGTGCCGCGCCGATTGGGCGCACGACCGGCTTTTTCCAACTTGCCTTTTGGCTTGCCGCGCTCGAACGCCATCCGATAGAGCTGCTGCTCGCGCGCGACCTCAACTTCCATTCGCTCGGAAAGCGCGTTGGCGACTGAGACACCGACGCCATGCAGGCCGCCGGATGTCTCATAGACCTTCGAGTCGAATTTGCCGCCCGCGTGCAACGTGCACATAATCACTTCAAGCGCGGACTTGCTCTTGAATTTGGGGTGGGGATCAACCGGGATACCGCGGCCATTGTCCGTCACGCTGACGAACCCATTTGCCTCCATCTCGACTTCGATCCAGTCGGCGTGGCCGGCCAGCGCCTCGTCCATGGCGTTGTCGATGACTTCAGCGAACAGGTGGTGCAGCGCCTTTTCGTCGGTGCCGCCGATGTACATGCCAGGGCGTCGGCGGACCGGCTCGAGTCCCTCGAGGACCTCGATGTGCTTGGCGGTATAGCCGGCTTCCGCGCTCGATCCGCGCGCGGAAGACTTTGCGCGGGCCCGCGCCGATGCCTTCGGTGCCTTGCGCGCGGACGATTTCCCATCCCGGGGCGCGTCGAAAAGATCTGGCTGCCTTGAGAGTTTTTTCTTGGTCGCTGTCTTGGCCATGGAAGCCTTCAAATACGGTCACGGCGAATCAGTTGCCAGCCACTATATGCCATGGCTGCACTGCCTTGACGGCACAACCTGCGCTGTACCGCTTAAGGGAAGGTTTAAAGAGGTGTTTTTTACGGCGCCAGTTGTCAAAAGCCTTGTGGAAAGGGGTCGGCAACCAAAAGGAACTTCGCCAGTTATCTTGGCCATGGAGGCAGGTGTCACCAGAGCCCAGCGGCGCGTCGAGAAGCCAGGCACCTCGCGTGTTGCGCGGGAATCGAGTTTTTCACTGGCCGTCAAAGATCCGCAACCGGTAACTGAGGTAGCCCGATTTTGGCGCACCGCGGCCCAGTCGGCCACGATCGGGATGTTCGTAATCCTTGTCGTCGTCGCGCTCAGCCTGGCGCGACCACTGCTGTTGCCCGTGGCTTCGGCCTTCGTGGTGACCATGATGCTGGGCCCACTGTCATCGCGGGCCGAGCGGTACCGAATTCCATCCCTGGTATCAGCCATCGTGCTTTGGCTGCTGGTGATTGCCGTTTGCTACGGCGTGATTGTTCTACTCGGTGCGCCGGCGGTCGATTGGGTTGGTAAGGCCCCGGAAATCGGCCGGAGCATTCAGGAAAAGATGCACGTACTTGACCGTCCATTGGCAGCCTTGCAGGAGCTGCGCGATGCGCTCTTGCCGTCTGACAAAAAGGGGAGCCTCGGGGTCGATATCATGAGTTTCGTGCAACCTGCGCTTCTTGTGGTGACTCCCGCGATCGGCCAAACCTTTATTTTCTTCGGCACGTTGTTCTTCATGTTGCTGGGCCGGTCGCAACTGCGTCGGGTCCTGGTGGTCTTCTTCGACGAGCGCGACGCGAGACTGCGCACGTTGAAAATCATGAACGACATCGAACACAATTTGACCGGCTACCTCAGCATTGTGACGCTCATCAACCTGGCTATCGGAATTTGCGGCGGAGCGGCGGCGTGGGTTGCGGGCTTGCCCGATCCGATCGCCTGGGGTGTGCTCGCGTTTATTCTCAACTTCATTCCCTACATCGGCGCGCTAATCATGGAAGGGGCGATGTTCATGGTGGGCCTAGTGACATTTTCTACTCTGACCCAAGCGCTCGTTGCACCACTGCTGTTTTTGGCGCTGGCTACACTCGAGGGGCATTTTGTCACCCCAAGCATTATGGGGCATCGGCTGACCCTGAATCCGTTGACCGTGTTCCTTTCGCTCGTGTTCTGGACCTGGTTATGGGGCCCCGTGGGGGCGTTTTTGGCAGTGCCGCTGTTGATAATGGCGCTGGTTGTGATCGAACATCTCTTTCCGGAGGATGAGCCTGAGTTGCCGACCTAGTGCACTGGCGCGACGACCTTCGCCGGGCTAACCATTGATGGCGCTCGGCCTGATCCTGCCGGGCCAGGCACCTGTTACAGCGCTCGGCCCGATGGACCTCCAAGCGATTGCCCACCACCTCGTCGAGTTCGTCCACAACAATGGAGGTTGGGCGGTCCCCATCGTCTTTGGTCTTGCGTTTGGGGAATCGCTGGCTTTCATCTCGTTGCTCATTCCGGCATGGGGCGCCCTGGTCGCAATCGGTGCGCTGATCGGCCATAGCGGAATCAGCTTCTGGCCAATCTGGATTTCAGCTTCGCTTGGCGCGGCCTTCGGTGACTGGGTGTCGTATTGGATCGGCCTCAAGCTTGAGTACACCGTCGCGCATATGTGGCCGCTATCGCGCCATCCTGATCTGATCCCGCGCGGCGAAACCTTTATGAA
Organism: Pseudolabrys sp.; assembly: GCA_035638295.1. Classification (GTDB taxonomy): domain Bacteria; phylum Pseudomonadota; class Alphaproteobacteria; order Rhizobiales; family Xanthobacteraceae; genus Pseudolabrys. The sequence goes on along the minus strand of DASRAF010000333.1, from coordinate 4,097 downwards.
GAAGTGGGGCGTTGTCGGAATTTTTATCGGCCGGTTTTTCGGGCCGCTGCGTGCTTCCGTGCCTTTGATCGCCGGTATTTTTGAAATGCCGTTCTGGCAATTCCAGATTGCCAATTTCGTCTCGGCATTCATCTGGGCAGCGACGTTGCTGACGATCGGCGATGTCATATCGAAGATGATCCTATGGCTTTGGTGAATAAAAAAATCCGCCGGGCTTTTGGCCCGGCGGGATCGCCTTTGAATTTTTAGAGACTTACTTCAGTGCGCCGACGCCGGCCTGCGAAACGACATCGTCCTGCGAGCCCGTGCCTCCGCTGACGCCGATCGCGCCGATCACCTTGCCGCCGACCACAAGTGGGTTTCCGCCGCGCGATGCAATGACGTCGTCGAGCGTTGGCAGATAAGCGAAGAAGGGACCCTTGCCGAGCAGGCGCTCGAAAACCAACGTCGGACGCCGATAGCGGGCTGCGGTGCGCGCCTTGTGTTGCGATATCGTCACTGAAGCAAACTGGCAGTTATCCTGCTTTTCGAAATAGACGAGGTCGCCCGACGGCCCGACGACTGCCACGCAGAATCCATTCCAATTCCGCTTGACGGCTTCCGCGATCGCGCCCGCAGCGGCCTTCTTTGCGGTCTCAATGTTGATTGTCTCGCCGTAGGGGGTCAGCGTCATCGCGTCCGGCACGGCTTCATTCGGATTGTTCGGATCGGCAGGGACTTGCGCGAAAGTGGCCGAGCTCATCATCAGCGCGGCGCTAAAAACGCCCGCCATCACACTCAAACGATGCATTTGGACTTCCTCCCAAAAGATTGATTCCCGGTAGACCCGGTGGGTTCCTGTCCCGCATGAGGCGCCGCAGGACGATCCCGAAGGCGCCGCAGGACGATCCCGAGCGGCAGCTTATCCAACTGCTCGGCGTTCGCCTATATGGCGCATCTGGTGGCCTTCTCGTCTGCGGATGGCAGTTGACGAGGCGACGGGCGGGCCCTATATGCCCGCTCGATGAAAACGTTTGTTGCAGCAACAAATCCACGCGGTCGCCGTGCCACCTCGGCACAGGCGTAGCGTTTGCGTCGTGCCGCCCGGACTTCAGGCTGCGGCAAACCTCCCCGATAGAATCTCCGCCGTTGGCCATCTTCCGGTAGTTCTTTAAGACTTCTGGATAAGGATCGATGTATGGCTACAAAAGCGAAGATCGGCGTGTTGGGCGCTTCGGGTTATACCGGCGGAGAACTGGTCCGCATCCTTTTGCGTCATCCGCGCGCGGACATCGTCTTGCTCACCGCAGAACGCAGCGCCGGGAAGGCGATGCGAGATGTATTTCAGCACTTCTCACCGTTTACCTTGCCGCAACTCGAGGCGATCGATGGCCTCGACTGGGCCGGCCTGGCCCTGGATGTCGCGTTCTGTGCATTGCCGCACGCGACCACGCAGAAGGTGATCAAGGAGCTTCTGGCAAAATCACCGGCGACCAAGGTTGTCGATCTCTCTGCGGATTTTCGCCTGGCAGATACCGCGGCTTACGCGAAATGGTACGGCCACGAACATCACGCGCCCGATCTGCAGAAGGAGGCGGTCTACGGCCTCACCGAGATTCACCGGCGAGAAATCCGCAAGGCACGGCTCGTGGCCAATCCCGGCTGCTACACAAGTTGCGCGCAATTGCCGATGATCCCGCTGCTCAAGAACAAGGCGATCGAGCTCGACGAGATCGTCATTGACGCCAAGTCCGGGATGACTGGAGCAGGACGGGCAGAGAAGGAATCCATGCTCTTTTCCGAAGTGGCGGAAGGTTTCCACGCCTACGGCGTCGGCTATCATCGGCACATGGCGGAGCTCGATCAGGAATTTTCGCTCGCGGCGGAGCGGCAGGTGATCGTTTCTTTCACGCCGCACCTCGTGCCGATGAACAGGGGAATTCTCTCGACCATTTACGTAAGGGGTCGTCGCGGACGGACGCCTGAAGATCTTCATGCAATTCTTTTAAAGTTCTACGCGAAGGAGCCTTTCGTGCACGTCTTGCCATTTGGTGAAACCCCGCAGACCCGGCATGTACGCGGCTCGAATATGACGTTCATCGGCGTTGCCGGGGACCGCATTCCGGGGCGAGCGATCGTGATATCGGCCCTCGATAATCTGGTGAAGGGCGCATCGGGCCAGGCAATTCAGAACATGAACCTGGTTATGGGCTGGCCCGAGACAATGGCGCTGGAGCAGGTCGCCCTGTTTCCATGATTCGACTGATACAATAGAGCGTCTTTGCCGGAGGCCTTGTCGGGATGTTCGAGGTCCAGAACCAGCCGCCGCCGCTCGAGCCCTATAATTTGTTCGCCAGCGACGCTGTGCTCGGTGAGGCCGTGCAGCGCGAAGGTGCGGGCTGGGCAAAAGGCGAGTTGACCGCCTTGGGCGCGACGCTCGGCAAGCCGGAAACCATCCGGCTCGGCTTCGATGCCAACAGATTCCCTCCGCAATTGCGCACGCTCGATCGTTATGGTCATCGCCGGGACGAGGTCGAATTCCATCCCGCCTGGCACGAACTGCTCACGATCGCTCTCGCCGACGGTCTGCATTCAAGTCCTTGGGCGGACCCAAAGCCCGGGGCTCACGTCGCGCGCGCGGCGGGAACTTACATGCTCGGGCAGATCGAAAGCGGCGTCTATTGCCCGATCGCCATGACTTATGGCTCGGTGCCGTCATTGCGTCACGCACCGGCCCTAGCGTCCGAATGGTTGCCGCGAATATTTTCACGCGACTACGACCGTAATTTTCGCCCCGTAAAGCAGAAAACCTCGGCGCTCCTCGGCATGGGTATGACCGAGAACCAGGGCGGCTCGGACCTGCGCACCAATACCACGCAAGCAAAACCAGCCGGCGATGGCAGTTTTCGCCTGCACGGTCACAAGTGGTTCATGTCGGCGCCGATGTGCGATGCGTTCCTGGTGCTTGCACAATCGCCGAAAGGCTTGAGCTGCTTCCTGATGCCACGCTGGACACCGGATGGTGAGCGCAACGCCATCCAGATCCTGCGTTTGAAAGACAAGCTCGGCAATCGCTCGAATGCTTCAAGCGAGGTAGAATTCCACGGCGCGTATGCGCAGCTAGTTGGGGAGGAGGGACGTGGTATTGCCACCATCATCGAGATGGGCAACTACACCCGGCTTGATTGCTGTATCGGTTCGTCGAGCCTGATGCGACAGGCGGTCGCGCAGGCGGTTCATCACGCCAGATATCGCACGGCGTTTCAGAAAAAGCTCATCGACCAACCGCTCATGACGAACGTGCTGGCCGATCTTGCCCTTGAATCAGAAGCCGCGGCTGTACTCACGATGCGGCTCGCACGCGCCTACGACGAGGATAGCGAAGCGGCACAGGTCATGCGGCGCGTGGTCACTCCCGCGGCCAAATTCTGGATCTGCAAACGCACGCCCTTTGTGACCTATGAGGCAATGGAAGTGCTCGGCGGCTCTGGCTACATCGAGGAAAGCATCATGCCGCGCCTCTACCGCGAGGCTCCGGTCAACTCGATCTGGGAGGGCTCTGGAAACATCATGTGCCTCGACGTGCTGCGCGCCATCGAGCGCACGCCGAATGCGGTCGATGTGCTGCGCCATGAACTGGGCGATGGCAAGGACGTGCGGCTCAAGGACGCGACGACCCGGCTGGAGAAATGGCTTGCTGCACACGACCGCAACGACGAGTCGCAGGCGCGGGCACTTGTGCGCGATCTGATCCTGGTGCTTCAGGCGGCGCTGTTAACGCGGCACGCGCCGTCAGCCGTGTCCGAGGCCTTCTGTGCCTCGCGCCTGAATGCCGAAGATGGCTCGGCATTTGGTATGCTGCCGCGCGGAGTTGACTTTCGTGCGATCGCCGACCGGGCGGCCCCTCGAAACTAGAGCTTGCCAAACACCGCAAAGACCAGCGCAACTTGCGCTGCAAATCCGACGGAAAAGGCCAACGTGCGCAGGATCGGCACGCCCATGGTGTAGACGACGGCATGCACGAGCCGTGCCCAGAAATAGACCGCACAGGCGATGACGGTACCTTGGGTGGAGTAACCCTGGGCATCGAGGATGAGCACCAGCGGAGCGAAGATAAT
>DASRAF010000332.1:0-2701 GCA_035638295.1 Pseudolabrys sp. | reverse complement strand
GCGAGATCGAGGATCTGCTCGTCGCTGATCGGGTAGAGTACATCCGCCATCGCGGCATCGTAGCCGCGGCGCGTATTGTTCTTGTATTCCCGCAGCGCCTTCACGAGGTAATCCTCGCGCTGGCCGGCAAGGCGGGGCACGTTCTCTTGACCGGAATAATCCCGCTTGTGGCAGAAGTCGCAACGGTGCTGTTCGATGAGAGCCCGGACCCGCTCCATGCGCTCGGGATCGGTCGAGCCAGCAACTTCAGGCGGCGGCAATTTCGCAAGGTGAGCCGCCATAGCGCGCAAATCGTTATCCGTGAGTCCTTGCATCACTTGATTCATCGGCTCGACCACTCGCAGCTTCTCCCGAAACATGACGAGCTGGATGGTGAGGTAGAAGGCCGGTTGACCCCCGAGGGAGGGGACCTCGGAGATTACCGATTGCCCGCTCGCGCCGTGGCAGGCGAGACATGCGGCAAGACGCGCTTCGATTGTATCAGCGTTAACGGGCCACACCGACAACAAGACGAGCGTCGCAGCGACTATGGTACGCCTTACGTTACGCAACTCGCGTATAGTATTACTAGCGTTGAGAATTTGCGCGGCTTCCTGTTGATCATTCAACGAAACGCCATTTACACCAACAGTGTGCCCCCTTTCTGTCTCCCCCGCGACGGGGACGACGTAGGCTCCGCCACGTCAGATGATTCGTAACCGTCCGCCGCTCAACGCTGCGCGACCTTGGTGTTGTAGCTGACCCGGTAGATCGCGCCGGCATGGTCATCCGATACCAGCAGCGAGCCATCCTTCAGCATCTGCACATCCACCGGCCGGCCGCTGTATTCGTCGTTCTGAAGAAATCCGGTGAGAAACGGCTCCTGCGACTTCACGCTGCCATCCTTGTTCAGCTTTACGACAATGACGTCGGCGCCGATCTTCTTGGTCCGGTTCCAGGAGCCGTGGCGGGCGATGAAGATCGCATTTTGATACTGGCTGGGAAACATTTTACCCGTGTAAAACCGCATGCCGAGCGCAGCCGAGTGCGGACCCAGCAGCGCAACCGGCTTCTCAAATTCATCGCAGGAGCGTCCCCAGCCCATCTCGCGATCCGTGAAGTTGCCCTGATGGCAGTATGGAAATCCGAAATGCTGGCCGAGCTTGGTGACCCGGTTAAGCTCGTCTTCAGGCAAATCTTCGGACAGCCAGTCGCGCCCGTTATCCGTGAAATAGAGTTCCTTTGTCACCGGGTGCCAATCGAAGCCCACCGAATTGCGCACCCCGCGGGCGGCCACCTCGGCGCCGCTGCCATCGAGATTGATCCGCCGTATCTGTCCATTGGTCTCCGGAGGCTCGCAAATATTGCACGGCGAGCCGACGTTTATGTAAAGCTTGCTGTCCGGCCCCAGGGCCATGAATTTCCAACCATGGGACTGATGGTTGAGAAAGTCGCTGTAGACGACCACGGGCTTGGGCGGATTGTCCAAGTTATCTTCGATTTTTTCGAGCTTGGAAATTTTGGTGCCCTCGGCGATGTAGAGCGTACCGTTGTGAAAGGCGAGACCGTTGGGCCGGTCCAATCCCGACGCGATGACTTTGGTCTCCCGTTTCCCGTTCCGGTCAACGATGGCATAGACCTTATCGAGAATCCGATTGCTGACGAACACAGTCCCCTTGTCACCGAGCCTGAGCGACCGCGCATTGGGAATTCCGCTGGCATAGACTTCGACCTTGAAGCCTTTGGGCACCTTGAGCTGCGCCACCGGCAGCTTGTCTTCCGACGCGCCGAAGGGCAGGGGCGCGACGTTGCGCAACTGTTTGGCCACTTCCGCATTGGGAATATCCGGCCGTCCCGGCACGGTAGTGGGCTGCGGTTGCTGGATGGGCATCGATTTTGACGCGTCGGGCGCCGACGGCGCGGCCGGTTGAGCCGACGGTTTGTCAGCTTCCTGCTGCGCGAATGCGGCCAGCGCGACAACAAGGATAACGATGGTTCCGGCGAGTAAGAGGGCCTGCGAGGTCGATGAGCGTGTGATCATAAATCCTCCTGGTTTCAAGCGCATGTCTCCGCGCTGGTTGATGAGAAAACCCTGACTCGAGTCTGTCATTGGTCACCCCGGCAACCAGAAATTCCCAGGTCACACTGGCCGGTGCGACTGATGATAATTTTGGCCGGACAATATCCGAGATCTGCCCGCCGTGTCAATTTCAACTCGATTCCGGCCGAGAGATGGACATTGACTGCGGTCTGGAGTAGAGAAGCGGTTAAATTCTTTGATAGTTCTGAAGGAAGCTTTATTTCTTTCTTAAGGTTCTGACAGAAGGACAAGCTCGAAGTAATGACCGTCATGGGGACTCAATCGCCGCTCGAGGCTGCACGAGAGCTGGCCCCAATGATCCAGTCCTGCGCCGATCAGATCGAGGCCGATCGGGAGTTGCCGCAGTCGCTCTTCGAGGCGCTCGCGGACGCCGGATTGTTCAAATTAGCGCTTCCCCGTTCCCTGGGCGGCGCGGAGATCGATTTGCCGACCTATGTTCAAGTGCTCGAGGAGATCGGGAAAGCCGACGCCAGCACCGGTTGGATCGTCAATCAGTGCGCGGTCTTCGCGACCTACGCGGCGCGGATGCCGCGTGACATCGCTCGCTTGATCTGGATCGATACGCCACGCAGCATCGTCGCAAACACGCCGCTTCCCACAGCTCAGGCAATCGTCGTGCCG
>DASRAF010000331.1:0-2473 GCA_035638295.1 Pseudolabrys sp. | reverse complement strand
AATCTCCGCGACACTTGTTGTCGCCGAATCAGCAAGTCGCAGCGCGGCGAAGAGCATGCTATTGCGCCCCGCGTTCACCTTCATCCCGCCCGGCTGATTATGGATTCAATACGGCTGACACCATCCGGTGTTACCACCGCGATAGCGTACGTGGCCGAAGCCCTCACCTGCCTTCGTGGTTCTTGATCGTCTCCTGGATCTGCTCCTTCACCGCTTCGAGATTGAAGGAAGCCGGGCGCTGCATCGGAGGGAACTCGATGGCCGTCTCTGCCAACCTCATTACCGCCTGCTGAGCAACGACAAAGCGCCACCCTTCCCGGCCGAAGAAGTCGTTGAAGTAGGCGAGGGCGCCTGTGTTAGCCGACTGATCGCGCATTTGCGGCGTGCGCTCGAAGGGATCCTGACGGATGTTGACAATGGACGGCATATCGGTCGTTGTCTTCTCTCCGGGCCAGCCATACGGCTGCTGGTAGAACTGGTACTTGAAGTCATCAATTCGGACTGCTCCAAAGTGCGGTCCCCCGAAGTAGAACAATTCATGGCGCTTTGACGGGCCTTTCCCAAGCAACAGGTCCATCTGGTCGTAGCCGTCAAGATGGTTCTTGTAGGTACGGTCGCCCAGTTTCACGCCTTTCAGCAGTTGATCGGTGATGTTTGGGTTACCCGCCGCATTCATCAGAGTGGGCAACCAGTCGAGCCCGGAGAACAGTCCATTCTCAACCGTGCCCGGCTGTACATGGCCAGGCCAGCGGATGATGCAGGGAACTCGGAAGCCGCCCTCGAACACGGTTCCCTTCGTGGCCTTGAATGGGGTCATGCCGCCATCCGGCCACGTGAATACCTCCGCGCCGTTATCGGTCGTGAAGATGACGATGGTGTTGTTTGCCTCGCCAATATCGTCAAGATGTTGCAAAAGCCCGCCGACGCTATCATCCAATTGCGCCATTGCGCCTTCTTCCAGACCGTAGTTCGTCTGGCTATTGAGCATGGAGTTGTACTTTTCCGATAAGAACGTCCAGACATGCACGCGGGTCGGATTGTGCCAGATGAAGAACGGCTTGCCGTCACGCTTGGCCTTGTCCATGAAGTCGTTCGCCGCTTTGACCAATACCTCATCGAAGGTGGTCATGTTGTACTTTGGTTTAAGGAACGGAAGGTCGTGCATCTTCTGCACGTTCGACATATTCGGGAAAGGCGGCAGCGGACCTTCATCAATGATCCGTTGCTTGCCGACCTTGCCCCACCGCGGCATCACAGTCTGATCGTCCGTTTCGGTGGCAAAGCTGTGGATGAGGTTGCGCGGCCCGTGCTCGTTGAAGTACTTTTCGTCCACGGGGAACGAATACCAGTACGGGTCCGACATAGCGTCCAGGTGGTACAAGTATCCAAAGTACTCGTCGAAGCCGTGTACGGTTGGCAGAAACTTGTTCAGGTCACCGAGGTGGTTCTTGCCAAACTGGCCCGTGACATAGCCTTGCGCTTTCAGGGTGGTGGCGAGCGTCACAGCCTCTGCCGGGATACCGACGTCGGAACCGGCCTGACCGACGGTCGTCAGCCCAGTGCGGATGGGCAACTCACCGGTGATGAAGTTTGCCCGGCCCGCCGTGCAACTTGCTTCGGCGTAGTAGTCCGTGAACAGCATCCCTTCGGACGCCAGCTTGTCGAGATTTGGCGTCTTCCCGGACATGATTCCGCGATGGTAGGCGCCGATATTGAACCAGCCGACGTCGTCTCCCATGATGACAACGATATTGGGCTTGCGCTGCGGCTGCTGCGCGGACGCCGGCGCGGCCGCTGCCAATACGACAGAGGACAACGCCAGTAAAGCAACGCACGCATTCCTGATCATGCTCATTTGCTTTTTCTCTCCCTGGGCTGCCCGAAATGGGCCGGCAGCCGGCGCCCGACTGGCGATCGACACGGCGGAAGACCTCCCGGTCTCAGCTTCTTGTCGTCCATAGTTCACATGCGACATCGCTGTTGCCTCACTGCGCGCAGATGAAGCCAAGCAGGTCGCGCCTGCTCAGACTGCCAGCGGCATGGGCGGCGCATGGCGCAACCGCGTGTCGAGCCGCCATTGGGCCAGGGGAAGATCTCGCGGCCGTTCGCTGCGTTTCCCGGTCGTGGGAGCCGCTCCGTCAGTTCTGCTTTTTCGTCGAGTGGGAGCGGACGCCCTCGAAGGGGCGTCCGCTGAGTCACGTCGGTCCTGGTCGTGACGGACTAGTCGCTCGGATGGCCCTCGTGCATTTTTTTGACCTCCTGCAAGACCTGAGTGAGATTGTAGGTTTCAGGCGACTGCAGCGGCGGATACGTCACATAGGACTCCAGCTCCTTGAGCCACAAGATCTGGCCGAGAGGAAACATGGCAAGTCCGTCGTACATATAGGCAGTGCTCGGGGCGGCCAGTGACCCGCCAAAATACAGCAGCGACTTCGCGTCGGCGGGAGAAACGTTCTGCTCGAACGGGTCACGC
>DASRAF010000330.1:0-6529 GCA_035638295.1 Pseudolabrys sp. | reverse complement strand
TGATGCCGGGTTCTGTCAAGTTGTGGCGTGCCTAGTAACTTTGCGACAAACTCTTTTCGTTAGGATTTTTCAAATTTTTCAAAGGCCAAGGCCATGAATGACTGGTTACCGAGTGTGAACTTGCGCAAGCTCGCAACGATCCGGCCTTCCGCCAGAAATTCTTGGCGAGCAACCTGGGTCGGCCGCTGGAAGCGCTCAAGATAATGCGCCATGCCAACGGCCAGAATCCCAAGACCGAGCGTCAGATCAAAGAAGGCGCGGATCTCGCCGTAAAACTTGCTGACCAACTACACAGCGCCGATCACGGGACCTAGAGGAACGGCAAATTCATAGCTTGATTTTGGCCGCAGCCGAGTACGCTGTTTTACCTTGCCTTTTTGTGAAAACCCCCTATAAACCGCCCGCTCCATCGATCCTGGTTGGGAGCTGAACGGACGGCCGGCTTCTTTTGAAACCGGTAGGACTGTTGGTCTGGCGTCCCGTGCTTCCGCCTTCAGAGCATTCGAGCCTTTCCCCGAAGGGCTCGAGGGGCTTGGCGCCGGGATCGAGGACTGGGACTTTAGCAAGGGAAAGGCATTTCATGCCGTTGTACGAACACGTCTATCTCGCGCGCCAGGACCTGAGCGCGCAGCAGGTCGAGGACTTGACCACACAGTTGTCCGGGGTGGTCGGGCAGATGGGTGGCAAGATCACAAAGAACGAGTATTGGGGCTTGAAGTCCCTCACCTACCGCATTCGCAAGAACCGCAAAGCGCATATGACGTTGCTTAACGTCGATGCTCCGCCAGCGGCACTCAATGAAATCGAGCGACAGGAACGTCTCAGCGAGGATGTGCTGCGCTATCTCACAATTCGTGTCGAGGCGCACGAAGATGGTCCTTCGGCGATGATGCGCAAATCCGATCGCGACCGCGATGACCGGGGGGGGCGCGGGCGCAGGGGTGGCGACGACGTCGACGGCGTCGACGGCGGCGGCAGCGGCGGCAGCGGCAGCAGCGGCGGGGAGGAATAGACCATGGCATTCTCACCGCAAGGCGGCGCGCGCCGCCCGTTCTTCCGCCGGCGCAAGACCTGCCCCTTCTCGGGCGCAAACGCCCCGAAGATCGACTTCAAGGACGTGAAGCTCCTGCAGCGTTACGTCTCCGAGCGCGGCAAAATCGTACCGAGCCGCATCACCGCCGTTTCGGCGAAAAAGCAGCGCGAGCTCGCGCAGGCCATCAAGCGCGCGCGCTTTCTCGGCCTGCTGCCTTACGTGATCCAGTAACGCGACGCATGCGGCCGCCCGATGCTTGCGGCCGCATGTAATACAGTCCGACGATAACGAGGCGCCGGGATCATCCCGGTCGCCGATGGTTGGGGTGGACGCACATGCCGCCTCTAACCGCTCGAGAGGAGCGGGACAGCTCGTGATGATGAACTTCGCACTCATCGGTATCGGTGCCGGCGCCGCGGCGGCTTTGCTGTTCGCCTCAGTGATCTCGGGCGCGCTTTTGTCGATCCCGCTGTTCTATCTCGCGCCCTTGCCGATCATGATTGCCGGGCTCGGCTGGAGTCACTGGGCGGCATTGATCGCCGCAAGCGTCGGCTCGATCAGTCTCGGCCTCGCGCTCGGCACCGTGTTCTTCTTCGGCTTTCTTGCCGACGCCGGCATCCCCGCCTGGTGGCTCGGCTATCTCGTCATGCTCGCCCGTCCGCTGACCGCCGCCGGCAACGGACACGAGCAGCCGCCGCTCGAATGGTATCCCATCGGCCGCATCGTCATGTGGGCCGCGATCCTCGCTGCGATGGTCGTGATCGTCGCCATTCCGAATTTCGGCACCGACGCGCAAACTTTCGCTGCGGGCCTGCACGATGCACTCACCCGCATGTTGCGGGCGCAAGTGAATGCGCCGGATGGACCGCTGCAACTGCCCGGCGGCGCCGATCCCGAACGCTTCATCAATTTCATGGTGGCGGTCATGCCCCCCACCGCGGCCATCCTTGCCATGCTGACCTCGCTGCTCAATCTGTGGCTCGCCGGCCGCGTGGTTAAATTTTCCGGTCGCCTGACACGCCCGTGGCCGGACCTGTCGGCCCTGCGCTCCCCGCCTTTGCTGGCGATCGTCCTCGCCATCGCCATCGCGCTGAGTTTTGCCGATGGGCTGCTCGGGATTATCGCACGCGTGGTCTGCGCCAGCTTGCTGATGGCCTACGCCGTGCTTGGCTTCTCCGTGCTGCATGCGGTCACCCGCGGATTGAACGGACGCTCCTTCGTGCTCGTCGGAACCTACCTCGCAGTGCTTCTGGTCAGCTGGCTGATCGTTGCGATTTGCCTGCTTGGCCTGATCGACACGGTGATCGACGTGCGCGCGCTCGTTGCGCGCAAGAACAAGCCGCCAACGCCTTCATGAGTTTGAGACAACAACCAACCAAAGTTCAGATCGAGGAGTAACGACAATGGAAGTGATCCTGCTCGAGCGTATCGGCAAGCTCGGCCAAATGGGCGACGTCGTGCGCGTCAAGGACGGCTTTGCCCGCAATTTTCTGCTGCCGCGCGGCAAGGCCCTGCGGGCTACCGCCGACAACAAGAGGCGTTTCGAAGAGATGAAGGCCGAGCTTCAGTCCCGCAATCTCGAAATGAAGGGCGAAGCCGGAAAACTCGCCGGCAAGATCGACGGCAAGAGCTATGTCGTCCTGCGTCAGGCGAGCGAGTCCGGCCAGTTGTTCGGCTCGGTCTCCACGCGCGACATCGCCGCTATCCTGAAGGAGAAAGGCGCCGAGGTCAGCCGCTCGCAGATCGTGCTCAATGCACCGATCAAGACGATTGGCCAGTACAAGGTGCCGCTCGCGCTTCATCCTGAGGTCGAGGTGGCGATCACTGTTACGGTTGCGCGGAGCGCCGACGAGGCCGAGCGGATTGCGCGCGGCGAAGACGTGACTGTGGCACGCACCGAAGCTGAAGAAGAAGCCGCCGCTGCAGCCGCAGCCGCGGAGGCGATGTTCGAGCCGGGAGCCAAGGCTGAGGAGGAAACCGCGGCAGCGGACGAAGCGAAAGCGGACTCCGACGAGGCGCCGGCCAAGACAGCCAAAGGCAAGAGGAAGAAGAAGACGGAAGACGCTTGAGCGACCCACGCACGCCGCTCTGACTACTCTCCTGCGCCCTCGGCTGGCTTTGCCTCGGCGGCCGCAGGCGGGTTCGGCCTCGGCGCCCGGCGCTCAGGTGCCATGATGTCGGGAGGTCGCCCATCGGTCGGCCTGGCGTCGCCGGGCGCCATGCCCGGCTTCCTGTCGGCAGCCTTGACCTCGGCCGGCTTCGGGGCCGCCTTTTTCTGTTCGTTTGGTTTTGACTGATCGCCTTTGGCGGCGCGCCTGGTGCGCGATCCCGCAGGTCCGATGTCCTGCGATCTCAGATAATTCGCAAGCGCCGCGGCTGACTCCTTGCTCGACGTATAGTGCTCGCGCAAGAAGCCTTCGACCCCAAAGAGCCCGCCGGCAGACCTGGCGAGACCTTGCGGAGATTTGTGACAAGCGGCGCAATCCGACGCGAAAGTTTGCGCCGGCCTCTTGTTCCGACCCAGGGTTTCCCGCGCTACAGCGCTGTTAACCAGCCACCCCGTCGAGACGACGACCGCCAGCCAGGCGACCCTCTGGCATAACCTTTTTCGCTCCATGCAATGTCCTGCTTACTGACCGCTGCCCACTCGCCGCCCCCGATCGACGGCCTTGATAGCGTATTATTTCGCAGTGAGCGGCGTCGGAATGATAGCGGGTTTGCGCAGGCAGGATTGCTGACCCCCGGCAACTTTGATTAAATACCTAGGTCCGAACGTTTGTGCCTGCGCGGCGTTGTTATTTCGAAGAATTGCTTGCTGCGGGGCGTCGATTTGGTGTTGGAGGCGGCCGATGGATCGGTTGCTTCGAGGTCTGTTCGGTAAGTTTATCCGGCGGGGGACGTTCAAGCTTACTACCTCGCGTGGACGAAGCTTTGTTTTTGGCGACGGCACAGGCAGCCCGGTCGCTGTGCGCATCACCTCGCGTCGTGCCGAGTTAGACTTGCTGCGCGATCCCGAGCTCAGATTCGGCGAAGCTTACATGGACGGTACCCTGGTGGTTGAGCAGGGTACGATCGCCGACGTGCTTGCCGTCCTGCTCAAGCAGGGTGTGGAAGCCCCGAAATGGGCCCGCCCGCGATGGCTGCTGCGCTACGCCGGCCGCCGCCTAGCCCAGTTCAATCCGCGCAAGCGGGCCCGTCGCAACGTCGCACATCACTACGATCTCGACGGCCGTCTCTATTCGCTCTTCCTGGATGCGGATCGCCAGTACAGCTGTGCCTATTTCGAAACGCCGGAGACCTCGCTCGACGACGCACAGCTCGCCAAGAAACGACACATCGCCGCAAAGCTCAGGCTGGATCACGACCAGGACGTGCTCGACATTGGCTGCGGTTGGGGCGGTCTCGGCCTTTATCTCGCGGAGCTCGGCGGGGCCAATGTCACCGGCGTGACGCTGTCCAGGGAGCAGCATGCCATTGCCAACGAGCGGGCCGCGGAGAAGGGACTGAGTGAGCGCGCCCACTTCCTGTTGAAGGACTATCGTGACGTACACCAGAAGTTCGACAGGATCGTTTCGGTCGGCATGTTCGAGCATGTCGGTATCAGCCACTACGATACGTTTTTTCAGAAATGCGCCGAGCTGCTGAGCGATGACGGCGTCATGCTCCTGCATTCGATTGGCCGGTCCGAAGGGCCCAACGTCACCAACCCCTGGATCGCAAAATATATCTTCCCGGGCGGCTACATTCCTGCCCTGTCCGAGGTCCTGCCGGCGATCGAACGGGCGGGGCTTCTTGTCACGGACATCGAGATCCTTCGCCTGCATTACGCGGAAACGCTCAAAGCCTGGCGCGAGCGTTTTCTCGCCCACCGCGACGATGTCGAGCGCATCTACGAGCCGCGCTTTGTGCGTATGTGGGAGTTCTATCTCGCGGCTTCCGAGATGTCGTTCCGCGAGCAGAACATGATGGTGATGCAGATCCAGCTCAGCACGCGCCAAGGCGTTGTGCCGATCACGCGCGATTACATCGCCAGCGAAGAGCGCCGCCTCGCGGCCGTCGAAGGCAAGCGTCGCCCGCCCTTAAGGCTTGCGGGCGAGTGACTTGCCAGGGCATTTAGTGCCTTAGTCAAGGCTTACATTGTGGGCCGTCGGTGTTTTTTGGCGGTGAGTTAGTGTGGAAAGCGGCTATGGACCGACTGCCGCCCGTCGCACGACATCACTCCTGTCGCTAAGCCATAGATCAAAGTTTGGTCAAATTGGCGAAGCACTAGTTTTCATGGCCCCCGGCGAATCAGTTGCTCGCAAGCAGGTCGAAGAACCTGCGCCGCTCTACCGTTCGGCCCCGCACAATATCGAGGCGGAGCAGGCGCTTTTGGGCGCTATCCTAGTCAACAACGAGGCATTCTACAGGGTTTCAGACTTCCTGGAACCGGTGCATTTTTTCGAACCCATCCACCAGCAGATCTACCAACTTGCGCGCGACCTGATCCGCGCGGGCAAACTCGCAACGCCGGTCACGCTGAAGACGTTTCTCGATGCGAACGTGGACATTGGCGGCCTCACTGTCAGCCAATACCTCGCGCGACTTGCAGCGGAGGCTACGACGATCATCAATGCCGAGGATTATGGCCGCACGGTCTACGATCTGTCGGTCCGCCGCGCGCTGATTCAGGTTGGCGAGGCCATGGTGAATGTCGCCTACGACGCGCCTGTGGATTTTTCTCCGCGCGACCAGATCGAAGATGCGGAACGCAGGCTTTACGAACTGGCCGAAACAGGCCGATATGACGGGGGTTTCCAACGTTTCGCGCAGGCGCTTACGACGGCCATCGATATGGCCGCGCACGCCTTTCAGCGCGATGGGAAGCTGTCCGGCATCGCCACTGGCCTTGATGATCTCGACCGCATGATGGGCGGGTTGCAGCAATCCGACCTCGTCATCCTCGCAGGCCGGCCCGGCATGGGAAAAACCGCGCTCGCCACCAACATCGGTTACAACATCGCCAAAGCGTGGCGCGGCGAGATCAAACCGGACGGCCACACCAGCACCGTCAACGGCGGAATTGTCGGCTTCTTCTCATTGGAAATGTCGGCCGAACAGCTCGCAACCCGCATCATCGCCGAGCAGACCGGCATTCCCTCAAACCAGATCCGCCGCGGCGGCATCAGTGAAAGTGACTTCGAAAAGATCAAAGATTACTCCATCGAACTGCAGAATATTCCGCTCTACGTGGACGAGACTGGGGGTCTGTCCGTTGCGCAGCTTGCGGCTCGCGCGCGACGGCTCAAGCGGCAACGCGGTCTCGACCTTCTGGTCATCGACTATCTGCAGCTTCTGCAAGGCTCGACCCGACGCTCGGCGGAGAACCGCGTCCAGGAAATCACTGAAATCACAACGAAGCTCAAGGCATTGGCGAAGGAACTTAATGTTCCGATTCTCGCGCTGTCTCAGTTGTCGCGCCAGGTGGAAAGCCGCGACGATAAACGGCCTCAGCTC
>DASRAF010000329.1:0-17566 GCA_035638295.1 Pseudolabrys sp. | reverse complement strand
ACACGACGTAGCCGGGGGCGGGAGCGTAGGCCGGATAAGCGCCAGCGCTGTTGGCGATCGCGCCGCCGATGATGGCGCCGCCGATCACGCCCGCCGCAACGCCCGCGCCGACCGCGCAGCCATAGCAACGGGCTTCTGCGGTGGTCGGGGCACTCAAGCTACCCGCTGCCAGCACGGCGGCGGTCGCAAGCGCGAACATCGTCTTCTTCATAGAAGTTCCCTCCAGGTGAGGTCGGCAGCGCCGACCGCGAATAGTGACTCTAAGCTTGTCCGGTCCCCGTGCCGAGAAAGAGACGGTTCCAATATGTCGGAAATTTGTTGAGCGCCGGCCCGCCCCTCGTTTTGGAAAAAGCCCGGACACGCTAACTGAATCCGGGCTCATTTCTTCATGCGATAGTTTGTCCGATTTGACCAGCACTTAACCGCAGACTCTCACAGGACGAGCGCGCCAGCCCCATCCGTCCCAGACTCGTTGACGGGTCCAGTAGCAACCGCCGTATCCGTAATATGCGGGACCGGCAGCGTAGTAGCCCGGGCCGTATCCGTAATAGGGACCGTTAGCGGCTGCGGCGCCGACAAGCGCGCCGACGGCAAGACCGCCGATGATGCCGGCGGCGATGGCGCCACCGTTACGTGCTTCGGCTGGCTGCGGTGCGGCAATAGCTGCGAGTCCAATGGTCGCGGCGGCCGCGAGAGCGGTCAGGGTTTTGGTAGTCTTAGTCATGGCTCACCTCTGGTTCGCTAAGTTCGTATTCATTCAACGACGGTTGAGTTTGTTCCCTGCGAATTTCGTTTAGCGACAACATCTATCGTGGGCACGAGGTTCCAGCCTTTCGCGTGAATGGCCGGTGAATAGCCCATTTGGAAATGGCCTAAGGGGCTGTTTGCGCGGATTAAATTTTGGCAATGCTTGGGCGGGACGGCGGCAAAAGCACTGTTCATGCGAAGTGTTGTGCCGCGCGCCCCGTGACGGAAAAACGGCCCTTGCAGACGCAAGTGCTGCTTCGTTTTTTATGTCGTTGCTTGTGGTTTCTAAACGCAGACTCGAACGCGACGCACATGCCAGCCCCAACCGCCCAGGACGCGCTGACGTTGCCAGTAGCAGCCAAAAGTCCCGGAGTAAGCGTAGGCGGGGCCGACCGATGCGATGATCACGCCAACATGTCTGTGGTGGTGATGGTGCGCCTGCGCAGGTTGCGCAGTCGCGAAGGCTGCGAGACCAAGGGTGACGGCACCCGCAAGAGCAATGAAAGTTTTGGCCGTAACAGTCATGATGAACCTCGCATGTTGTGCGTGTGAGGTTGGTGCAATCGGCTTGAATGGGACCGTCAATGGCGCGTTTTGAATTGCGTCCACGATGCTCCGCCGCGAATTAAATTTTGGCAAGGCGACGAGGCGAGGCTCGTCCGATTACGGGGAAATTCTTCCCAGCACGCGTTGCAGGATCGTCTGCTGGCCGGCGCGCGCAGCCGAATGTCCGGAAATCTTGCGCGCCCGATGGCGCGAAGCTGCGACGTGGCGCAAGGCCGATTTGTGCCCGCGCGTTTTGGCGGCGCGTTGGCGCGGCTTGCCTTTAGGGGCAAGAAGTCCTTTGCGCCTTGGTCTGTGTCTCCGACGCCGCAGTGCTGTTCGGCCGACGCTGCGCAGGAACAGCCTTTCGAGAGGATAGCTCAGCCGTCGTACGGCCGCGGCGAGGGGGAGCCACTCCACCGCCACGATGTCCTCCATCACGTCGCGGCTGGCTTTGACTTCGGCCTGCATGCGCCAGAATTGTACGACCTTCGGACGACCTCGCGCGCGATACGTGATCGCGCCGAGGAACTCACGCACGCGGACACGATGGCCGGTCTCCTCGACAACCTCGCGCCGCGCGCCTGCCAGCGCGCTTTCGTTGGACTTGAGCTTGCCGCGCGGCAGCACCCACAGTTCGTCCTTTGCGCGCTGCACGACGGCAATCAGCGGGCGCGAACCGTTGCGCACCACGATGCCTCCCGCTGCATGAACTGTCTTGCCCGCCATGCCCGTCCGATCTGCCAGCCGTCTCGTTTAGCAAAATTGCGATGACGCTTGCAGAGAAATGCACGCACTCCGTCATTGCCTGTGGGCAACTGTTGAATAGCGATTCGCGTCACAATTCTGTCTTGGGCGCCTTCATCCACAAGCAAATGCAGCTGAGATGCGCGCGCGGATGCGACAGCGACAAAGCGCCACGCAAATACCGGCTTAGTTGAATTTGAGTCCGGCTTCTTTCGCTATCTTGAGGTTGAGTGCGATCTCGCGCCGGATCATGGCATCCATTTCGCTCGGATTGAGCGGCGCAGGCTCGACGCCCTGGACGGTCAATTTCTGTTGAACCTCGGGTAATGCAAGTGCCTTGGTCGTCTCAGCATAGAGGCGTTCAATCACCGGACCCGGTGTTTTCGCGGGCACCAACATTCCGTTCCAGTAGTTGAAGTCCGAATCCTTGTAGCCGGCCTCGAGCGTAGTGGGGATGTCGGGCAGGGTCGGCGAGCGCTTAGCCGAGCTCACCGCCAGCGGCACCAGTTGCTTGTTCTGGATGAACGGCAATCCGGACGAAATTCCGATAAAGATTAAGTCGACGCGACCGGTCATGACCTCGGTAAGTGCTTCGGGTCCGCCACGGAAGGGAACGTGGGTCGCCTTGAAGCCGGCGCTGACGATGAAGCGCTCTGCTGCCCAATGGGTGGCGCTGCCGACGCCCGCTGAAGCAAAGCTCAGGCTGCCGTCCTTCGCCTTGGCCACCAGTTCATGCACGGTCCTGATGCCCTTCGACGGCGCAACCAGCAGCACATTCGGGACGCTACCAAAAACGGCAACGCCGGCGAAATCGGCCGCGGCATCGTACGGAAGGTTGGGGTAGGCAGCCGGTGCCCCGGAGTGCGCGGCGGCGTTGATCAACAGAGTGTAGCCATCGGGGTCCGCTTTCGCGACCGCTGCTGAACCAAGGCTGCCGCCGGCGCCGCCACGATTTTCTACCACGATGGTCTGCCCGAGCTGGCGCGAGAGCGGTTCAAGGACGATGCGTCCGAGGATGTCGATGGTGCTCCCGGCCGAGAACGGCACGATGGCACGGATCGGTTTTGCCGCCGGCCAAGCTGCTTGCGCCATGCCAAGACCCGGCAGGGCCGGCGCTGCGAGCGCGCCGGCGGACAGCTTCAGAAAATGGCGACGGTTGTGAGCGGTCATGTGCGTTGCCCCGGACCCTCGAAGTCTCGCAAGTATTCACGCTGCGGAGCGTGGCGCAAGGCAACCTCTGGTCGCACTTTCTGTTGCCCCGGCGCTAACGTCATGCCTAGTTTCGCGAGACCATTTAGGGAGAAATGCAAATGCCGACCTTTACCTGGGATCACGTCCATCTGCGCACGCCCGATCCGGAGGCGATGGCGCAATGGTTCGAGCGCGTGTTCGGCGCCGAGATCATCCGCAGCACCCAGCTTGGAAAACCGCGCATCGACATCAAGCTTGGCGGTGCGATGATTTTCACTGCCCAGGTCAATCCCGGCGACGGCGTCAATGCGGCTCCAACGACGCCCTATCAGGGCCTCGACCACTTCGGCCTGGCTGTCTCCGGGATCGATGCCATAGCCGCCGATCTGAAGAAGAAAGGCGTCGAGTTCACCCAGGTGCCGCACTCCCCCCGGCCCGGTATCAAAATATGCTTCCTGCGCGGGCCGCAGGGCATTTCGATCGAGTTGCTTGATCGTGACCCGAAATATTCCTGATATTTCCAACTTGTAGATGCCATTTTTATTTGAGACAAACCGGCGGTGCCGATTCCCTGACCGGGCGGCGAGCACATAACGCAATGAAAGCCGTGCCGGCGGGAGGTTGCATGCGTGCGTTCGGATGGGCGGTGATCGCGACGACGATCGCGGCAGCGACAGCTGTGGCTGCTGAAGGACGTTTCGAGCGCAGATTAAAGATGCTTGCGCCGGCAGAGCGGCTGGAACAGCTCTGCGACTACACGGCAATGAGCCGCATCCGAGAGCAGAACAAGGGCTATCGCCCTGACCGCGCAGTGGCGAATGCAATGGCCGAACCCGTCGCGTCAGGCGACACGCTCGAAGTGAGCGGAGGTGCTTTCCGCAGCCGCAAGAAGTGGTTCGCGCTGTCCTATCGCTGCACGGCGACGCCCGACCACCTGACTATCGTGAATTTCCGTTTCACCATTGGTGAGGAAATTCCCGAGGGCAAGTGGGCGTCATTCGGTCTCTGGGAGTGACCCTGCGCGGCTATTGATGCTGCACCATGACCTTCGTTCCTACCGGCACGCGGCTATAGAGGTCGATCACATCGTCATTGACGAGCCGGAAGCAGCCTGACGACACCGCCTGTCCGATCGTCTGCGGCGCATTGGTACCGTGAATACGGTAAACAGTCGTGCCGATGTTCATCGCACGCGCACCGAGCGGATTGCCCGGGCCGCCGGCCATCCAGCGCGGCAGATACGGTTGGCGTGCGATCATCTCTGGCGGCGGCACCCAATCCGGCCATTCGCGCTTAAGCGTAATATTGTGGACGCCGCCCCATTGAAAACCGTCTCGGCCGACGCCGACGCCATAACGCATGGCGACGCCGTTACCCATGATGAGATAGAGGAAACGGTCGTGTGTGTTGACGATGATCGTGCCCGGCGCCTGCTCAGTCCGGTAGTAGACCGACTGACGGCGCAGCTCCGGCGGCAGATCCCGATCGCGCGCGGTGTTGTCGATGCCTGGATCGACATCTTCCATGGTCGGAGCGGTCGATGACATCATCCTCTGCGCGAATGCCGGGACAGCCGGCGACACGAGAAGAGCGAGGGCGAAAATTCGCAACCAGATCATTTTTGTAATTCCCCCGATGATGGCGCTTTGATGCGCCTCAGAGTTTGTCCTTGATGTGGGTTTGTGGCCGATCGGAGCCGCGAGCGGTTTCGGTGTGCCAGCGCCCTTTCTCGTCTTCATATTCTATGACTTCGGTGTGTCCAGGCACGGTCTGCTCTTCGGCTGCCGCTTGCGCGGCGGCGAGGGCATCAGCATGCGTTGGATAGGTTTCCGAGAACACGCCGTCCACTTTGTACGCCCACCCGCCATCGTGTTCGACGATCTCGTACGTCACTTGCGCCATCGGAAACCCTCTGGAACTCGAAAGGTGCTTGGATAACGTATCGCTATCTCGGCCCATTGCGCCAGCCACTTATGGACGCCGGAGGCAAAGGTTACCGCCTCCGGACGCAAGCCATGGAACCCGGCATTTGAGGCAGAGACGTGGCGGTTGAAGGCGCAAAAGTCCAGGCCGAGTCGCCGCATGACGGCCATTCGGTCCTTTGGCCGAGCCGATTGGAGGATGGCGCGTGCGGGACGGATCGAAAGGTTTGACTGTTACTGGCGCCGTTGACGCTTCAGGCGATCGAAATAGTCTTCGGCTTCGGGTGGAAGCGCCTGTATTCCGTATTGCCCTGCCGACGAGAGCACCGACTGCCACTGCGAGCCCCTCAGGAAAGCCGCCTCGCGACCGGGTGGACCCATGCGATCGAAGACAAGCATAATGATCGCCAGCACGGCGAAGCGAACGGCCCGAGCGCCGCGCCAGGCTTCACCGGGTGGGTGAATGGAGACGATGTATGGCTTTTTCAGTGACCAGCAGCAGCTTCAAGGACGGTGATTATCTGCCGAAGGATTTCATCCTGTCCGCGGATTTCGGTTTCGGCTGCGCGGGCGCCAACAAGTCGCCGCACCTGAAATGGTCGGGCGCGCCTGCAGGAACGAAAAGCTTCGCCGTCACCTGCTACGATCCGGACGCGCCGACCGGCTCGGGATTCTGGCACTGGCTGGTGGTGAACATTCCGGCAATCGTGAGCGAGCTTGAATTAGGCGCCGGCAGCGCCGGCGGCAAGCTGCCGGCCGGCGCGTTACAGACGCGAACCGACTTCGGTGCACCGGGCTATGGCGGGCCTTGTCCGCCCGAGGGCGATCATCCGCATCGTTATCTGTTCACAGTCTTCGCGGTGAAAGCCGACAAGCTGGATGTGAAGCCGGACACCTCGGCTGCTGTCGTCGGCTTTAACCTGCATTTCAATACGCTGGCGAAGGCGGCCATCATGGGGCTGTTCAAGCGGTGACGTGAACGCGCCGCGCCTCAGGTCGCGCCCGGAGATCGTGTGGAAAGCGGTCCCTGTGATGGGAGAACCGTTAGGAGATTGCACAATGAATATTGATATTGCGCGCCATATTGCCGTGCTGCTTTTAGGAGCTCGCGAGAACTTGCTGAACTCATCCCTTCCTAATCATTTGAGCGTCGGCGATCATGCAGCTTTTTCAAAAGCGATTGGCTCGACCGTTGCCGCTATTCAGCTCGATGTTATGAACAAGCTTTTCGCCGATCATCCCGCTCTGGAATCCTAGATCGAGGCGAACCTTGCGAAATACGGGCGCTACTTGTGAGCCCAGTGCACCGCCACAATTTTATGGTCTTTAACCTTGCCTCGCTGGCATGCGCGGACGAAAATGCCTGTCTACGGGGGTGCGCAAATGATGCTTCTGTTAATGATTTTGCTGGTGGTCTTGCCATACGGTACTGCTCTCATTTGTGGCGCGATCACGGACAGGGCCGGCGACATTGTGTCCGGCTGGTGCAGCGTGGGCGGTCTCGCGCTCGGCATCTATTTCTTTCACAAGAGCATGGAACTGCTCGGCCCGAGCTGAGGTGGTCAGTTCCGCGCCGGATTTGCCGAGGTCTTAAGCATTCCGGAACAGGAGACTGACGCGGGCGTTGCGAGCTGCACGCCACAACACTAGAGACAGGCCCATGGCCCGACGTCCCACATCAGATTCCCGCTCCGACGCCGAAAAGGCCTTCAAGGCGGTGACAACCAAGCCGGTGGATTTGCCGCCGAAGGCTCCTGCGTTGCCGCACGTGAAGCACACGGTGACGTTGCGCATCGACCAGGATGTGCTCGACTATTTTCAGCAGGATGGCATTGGCTGGCAGGACCGCATCAACGCCGCGTTGCGCAAGGTGGCGGGAAAATAAAGCGCTGATGAAACGCGCAGCTGCGGTATCGATGGCGATGATGGCAATCGGCGCCATGGCCGCAGAAAAGAAAACCTACAACTACACATGCAAGGGTGGTGGATTCAGCGTCACGGCGGTTGTCGAGAACTCCGGCGGCGTCGATCGATGGAGTAAGTCCGATCCTGTCATCCTGCGGATCGGTGCCGAGCCGCCGCAGACATTGATCGCCGATCCCGATACCCCTGATGCCGACAGCTACAAGAACAAGGACTATGAATTCTACGCGTTGAAGATGTTCATCACGCTTACGCACAAGAGCCACGACACCGTGGTGAAGTTCTACACCGCATGCCGCGTCGAGTAGGTGCGCTCAATCCCGTCCGCCGGTCAGATCGTCCGATAGCCGCCGTCTGCCATCACGATCGCGCCGGTGACATAAGCTGACAGGTCGGAGGCGAGAAAGATCGCCGGACCCGCGATGTCTTCCGGCTTGCCGGCGCGGCCGAGCGGCGTGTGATCGAGAAAGATCTTCACCAGCTCGGGATTGTTGGCGCGCACCTGTGCGTTGAGCGGCGTTTCAATGAGGCCCGGACCGATCGCGTTCACGCGTACGCCGTGCTTGCCAAGTTCGGCGGCGAGTGCGCGAGTGAAGCCGAGGACGCCATGTTTCGCCGAGGTGTAGGCCGGCGAGTTTGGCGTGCGCACGTGCATGAACGACTGGATCGAAGCAATATTGACGATCCGGCCCTTGGTCGAACGCAAGGCATCGAGGAACGCATGCGTCACGTTAAACACGCCGTTGAGATTGATTGCCATGATGTCCTGCCAATCCTTGAGGACGGCATCCGCATCGGCGGTGAAAGCGTTGCGGCGGTTGATGCCGGCATTATTGACCAGGATTGAAACCTGACCGACTTCGCTGGCAACTTTTGCCGCCGTCGCGCGACAGGCCGCGCGGTCGGTGACGTCGAGCGTGAAGTGGTGCGCCTTGCCACCCTCGGCACGGATGTCGGCAGCGGTTTTACCGCCCGTTTCGCCATTAATGTCGAGCACGACCACGTTCGCACCTTCGCGGGCGTAACCGAGTGCGATGCCGCGGCCGATGCCGGAACCCGCACCGGTAACGACAGCGATGTGATTTTGCAGAAGCCCTGGCATTGTTCCAGTCCTTGAAATGTCATGAAGGATAGCGATCTCGGATATCGGTTGCTACATTGGCGGAGAAGGAGCCAGTCTCATGTGCCGCAACATAAAGACGCTGTTCAATTCCGAGCCGCCGGCGACCGAAGATGAAGTGCGCGCTTCGGCGTTGCAGTTCGTCCGCAAGCTCTCCGGCTTCAACAAGCCGTCGCAGGCGAATGCTGCGGCGTTCGAACTTGCCGTGAATGAGGTCTCGCAGGCCGCGCACAAGCTGCTGCACTCCTTGCACACATCCGCGCCCGCGCGCGATCGCGAGGTAGAAGCCGAAAAGGCGCGGGAGCGGGCTCGCGCGCGTTTTGCCTAGACTGCGCGCGGTCGCCTCAGGGTTCGCCCGATACTTTCAGAATGTCGATCAGCTTTCGGTCGCGCCAGCGCTGAAGGTCGGCCATGTTGCGTCCGGCCGCTTCCTCGGCGACGCCATCTATGATTTTTTTCTGAACGTCCGGCGTTAGCCGTGTCTGGCCGAGATCATCCATCCAGCCCTGGATCGGGCCGCCGAGATGATTCATGAAATGCTTCATGCCGCCTTCGCCGCCGGCCATATGGAACGTCAGGTGCGGTCCCATCAGCGCCCAGCGCAGGCCGGGACCATAGGCGATCGCCGCGTCGGCATCGCTGACGGAAACAACGCCTTCGGCGACGAGATGGACAGCTTCGCGCCACAGCGCCACCTGGAGGCGATTGGCGACGTGCCCCTTCACTTCCTTCTTGATGTGGATCGGGTACTTTCCGATGTCGCGATAGAATTGCATCGCCTTGGCGATGGCGCCCGGCGAGGTCTTCGCGCCGCCGACGACCTCGACCAGCGGAATGAGGTGCGGTGGATTGAACGGATGGCCGATGACGCACCGTTCCGGATATCTGCACTTCGCGCTGATGCGGCTGATGAGAAGCCCTGAGGAACTCGTCGCGATCACGATGTCCGGGGGAAGGGCGGTGTCCAGTGTTGCGAACAACTCGATTTTGAGATCTTCGCGTTCGGGCCCGCTCTCCTGAATGAACTCCGCTCCTTTGACGGCGGCGGCCGGATCCTTGAAAAATTCGAAACGCTTTCGGTCGGCACTCGCCTGCACGACCTCGAGTTTTTCCAGCGTCGGCCATGCCGTGTCGATGAATTGGCGTGCGAAGGCTTCGCCGTTCGGAGCCGGGTCATAGCCGGCGACTTCGAATCCGCGCGCCAGGAAGTAGGCTGCCCAGCTTGCACCGATTGTACCGGCGCCGATGACGCTCACCCTCCGCATTTTTTCCCCTTGGTCAGTTTCAGTTTCCATCGTTTCTAACGCACATGCAGAATTTGTGACAGGCGTTTAGCGACCAATGTTAGGCGGGTTAGCGCAAGAGTTTCGTAATTCCGCTCACCACGGCATTGCGCTATAATTGCGGAACCCGCTGCATGGCTGGTAGTTAGAGTGCCGGATCGGTTCGCGAAAGGTCAGATCCCATGCGCGCCGTGACGATCGTGATCCCTGTTTTGATGTTCATGAGCGACGCTGCTTTGTCCCAGGACCGGGAAAAGCCCCTGCCTGGACAGATACCATCCCCGACGCCGCCGCCAAGCGGCAGCACGGCGATACCACAGGCACCCGTCGGTCACCGGCAACCGATGCAAAGCGACCTGCCGCCCGCTGCGCGCAAGGACGAAGATTCCACTGGACGCAAACCCGATCCTTTGGGACCGGTTCCGAGTATTTGCAAGAATTGCTGACGACTTGCGCCGCCGGATTTTCTAAGTCCGCTGCGGTGTCTCTTCGAGGCGCATGACGGCGGCTACCCCGCCGACGACCACGGGGATGGCGAGACACCAGAAGCCTGTCAGCCAGTAGAGGAGAGCTGCCGCGGCGCAGCCCGCGGCGAACAGAAATACGCTCACCGCAACGCGCGACAATCGCGTCCGGACCGCGGCGGCATCGCCGGCCGCGGTGCCGGCGAGCAGATCGACCGCATCGATCGTGGCCTGGGTGGTCGAGCCGGTCATCAGTGTCGTCGGCGGCAGGCTTGCGAGGTGCACGCGCTGCAGCGCGTTCTGCAAGGCCATCGCGGCTATTCCCGCGAAGCCGGTGAGCAGCGCCATCGGCCTGTCGGCGTCTGCGAAGGGACCGAAAATCACGGCGAGTGCGAAGAACGCTGCAAGCAGAACAAACTCGATCGTGAGCATGATACGCAGCGCCGGCCAGCCGCGCCTTCGCGCTACGCCGCCGAGGAGTCGCACGAGCGCGATCACGGTGATGAATTCGGGCAGTGCCAGGATCTTGTTGAGAATGCCATGGCTGCCCAGGACGAGTGCCGCGCCGAGCGTGACGAAGTTGCCGGTGACATGGGCGACGAAAAGTCCGCTCAGGCCGAGGAACCCGACGGTATCGACGAAACCACCGTTGAAGGAGAGCAGGGCAGCAACGGGAAAGCGGCCGCGAGGTTCGGTCATGCAAAGCTGCGTTGTGGCGGGATCATCCCGGGGTCACGCCTTTGGCCTTGAACACGTTGACGGCATCCGGTGTCTTGAGAAAGTCGAGAAAAGCCCTGGCGGCTTCCGTATTTTTGCTGTCGGCGCTGACTGCGCCGACAAAGACGAGGTTCTGCTGCAAATCGCCCGGGAAAGGGCCGGCCAGTTCGACACCCGGTACGAGCAGAACGTTGGTGAGAAACACGCCGAGTTCGGCCTCGCCTTTGGCGACGGCCTGCGGGATCGCACCGGGCGCACTTTGCACTTTCAGCTTGTCCTTAATCTGCTCCGCGACGCCGAGGCGCTCGAAGGCCTTCTGCACGAAGGACCCGGCTGCGCTGGCCGGGAACACCGCGATCGATTGCGCCTTGAGCAGCGTCGCCGCCAAGGCTTCGGGCGTACCCACGTCGGGCTTTGCAGTGCCAGCCTTCACCGCGACGCCGTAACCGACGCGCGCGATATTGGCCGGCGTGCCGGAAAACTTCGCGCGCGCGTCGTCGTTTTTCATTACATCGACGGGCACAACGCCGAGATCGAACGGAGCGGACGTTGTCATCTTGATCAGCTCGGGTGTCGCCGCGAAGGTGATGTCGAGCTTGTGGCCGCTGGCGGCCTCAAAATTCGGCCCGATCTCCTTTAGGCTCGCGGTCATCGAACCGCCCGCCAGTACCTTCAGTTCTGCGCCTGTTGCGGCAGCAACCGGCGGCATGGCCACCGCAAGGCAAAGCAGCGCAGCCGTTATGAAATGCTTGTCCATCGTCGTCTCCCGGTCAGGAGGACGAGACTATAGCGTCATGGCAGGCTTGTCCCTGCCATGAGCGGATGGCTTTGGAAACTAGGCTTTGAACGAACGCAAGCCGCGCACGGCATACACCAGACCGGCGCGCGCTTTGGTCTCCACCATACCGGCAGCCGTTCGGTACGCACGCTCGACAGCCTCGGCGCTTTCCACCACCGCCAGTACGGCCTCGTTGGCGACCACATTGACATTGTGCGTCACGAAGCCAACCGCGCCGACCATCGCGCCTTGCAGCGCGGACTTCGCGTTATCGATCCGCTCGAGCCGGGCCTGCGCGACCATGGCGCGCTGACGCGCGGCTTCCGCCTTGAGCAGCAGGCGCTGGTGTTCGAGGCGCTTTATCTTCACATGCTGGATGACGTAGGCGACGGCGGAGAAACCCGCCAGCAACGTGACAAAGCTTGCCGACACGTAGAACCGCATGTCGATCAGCAGCGCGGCGCCGAAGCACAGGGCCAGCACGCCGATCAGCGCGAACAGTTTCTTGCCGCGGCGGGTGATCGCATAGGCGGCAAATTGCCGGACAAAGGCAGCCCACATCGTCGAATCTCCATTGTGGCCGGGCGGACCGCCCAGCTCAGTTCCCAGGTCAGATAGGGAGGGGATGGATGGAACGCAATCGGGGCGCCGCCAAGGCAGAAAACTATAGGCTGCGCGCTAGATATTGGCGCCGCGGTTGTAGCTCTCGACCAGCTTGTTGTAGTCGCGCAGCAGCCACGGGGGAGAACCCTCGACCATCCAGCCGCTGCGCGCATTGCTGAGCATCATCTTGTCGCTGGAACTGTACGGCACCTTGTCGCGGGTGCGGCATAGGCATTGAGCTTTTCGGTAAGCGGTGATTTCTGCGCGCTCGCCGTGTCCGCGACGACCGCAGTGAGAAGCGCTGCCGCGAGGACAGCTCCATGGAACGGCTTCATGATCTCGCCCCCGTGCGACAGCCGGGCTCTCTTGAGGTAACGGCCAGCAGCTCGAGCCAGAGCCTGACATTGAAAGAGGATGCCGTGCCGGCGGCAAGGCCGATGATTGAGAAATTGACAAGTACTAGGCGCGATCGGGTGGCCGGGCGCGGTTATAGCGTCTTATTGCTCTCCTTCACCGCGCCCTGATCGACATAGACCTCGCTGCCCAGCTGCCGGAATTTCTCCGACATCTGTGCCATGCCTTGCTCCTTGTCATTCAACGTCGCCGCATAGTCGCGTACGTCCTGTGTGATCTTCATCGAGCAGAACTTCGGACCACACATGGAGCAGAAATGCGCCACCTTGTGCGCTTCCTTGGGCAATGTCTCGTCGTGATATTCGCGGGCGGTGTCGGGATCGAGCCCGAGGTTGAACTGGTCCTGCCAGCGGAAGTCGAAGCGCGCGCGTGACAGTGCGTCGTCGCGCAGCTGCGCCGCCGGGTGGCCCTTGGCGAGGTCGGCGGCGTGCGCCGCGATCTTGTAGGTGATCACGCCTTCCTTGACGTCGTCGCGGTCGGGCAGGCCGAGATGCTCCTTCGGTGTTACGTAGCAAAGCATGGCGCAGCCGAACCAGCCGATCATGGCAGCGCCAATCCCCGAGGTGATGTGGTCGTAACCGGGCGCGATGTCGGTCGTAAGCGGGCCAAGCGTATAGAAGGGCGCTTCGCCGCACTCTTTCAGCTGCTTGTCCATATTGATCTTGATCTTGTGCATCGGCACGTGGCCGGGGCCTTCGATCATCACCTGGCAGCCTTTCTTCCAGGCGGTCTGCGTGAGTTCGCCCAGCGTCTCCAGTTCGGCGAATTGCGCACGGTCGTTGGCGTCGGCGATCGAACCAGGGCGCAGGCCGTCGCCGAGCGAGAACGACACATCATACTTGCGCATGATGTCGCAGATCTCATCGAATCGCTCATAGAGGAAGCTTTCCTTGTGCCGCGACAGGCACCACTTCGCCATGATCGAGCCGCCGCGCGAGACAATGCCGGTGACACGGTCGGCGGTCAGCGGCACGTAAGCGAGCCGCACCCCGGCGTGAATGGTGAAATAATCGACGCCCTGTTCGCACTGCTCGATCAGCGTGTCTTTGTAGCATTCCCAGTCGAGCTTGACGGGATCGCCGTCCACCTTCTCCAGTGCCTGATAGATCGGCACGGTGCCGATCGGCACCGGAGAATTGCGCAGGATCCATTCGCGGGTGTTGTGGATGTTGCGGCCGGTGGAGAGATCCATCACCGTGTCGGCGCCCCAGCGGATCGCCCACACCATCTTCTCGACTTCTTCCTCGACCGATGACGTGACGGCCGAATTGCCGATATTGGCGTTGATCTTTACCAGGAAGTTGCGGCCGATGATCATCGGCTCGAGCTCGGCGTGGTTGATGTTTGAAGGAATGATGGCGCGGCCGCGGGCGATTTCGCTGCGCACGAATTCCGGCGTAATGAAAGCGGGCATCGATGCGCCGAAGCTTTCGCCGTCGGCGAGTGTGGCTTCTGCGCGCTCGAGCTGCTTCTTGCGGCCGAGGTTCTCGCGCTCGGCGACGTAGATCATTTCCTTGGTGACGATGCCGGCCTTGGCAAATTCATATTGTGTGACCGGTTTTCCATCGAGCGCGCGCCAAGGCTTCGGCGTGTTCGGGAAATTGCGCGCCAGGTGCTTGCCGGTGACGTTGCCATTGTCGACTGGCTGGATCGGGCGGCCTTCATACTGCTCCACGCCGCCGCGTTCTTTCACCCATTCGATGCGCGTGCGCGGCAGGCCCTTTGCCACATCGGTCGTCACATCCGGATCGGTGTAAGGCCCGGTCGTGTCGTAGACCGGCAGCGGCGGTTCACCTGACGATGCATCGAGCGCGATCTCGCGCAGGGGCACGCGCAGGTCGGGCGCGGCCTCGGGCTGCGAATAGGTCTTGCGTGAAGCGGACAGGGCGCCGGTGGTGACCTTTGGGGTGACGAGATCGGCGCCGGTGACTGGTTTATTCATGCGGTGACTCCCGAGCGAAAACCGAAGTAGCAGAGTGCGGCGCCGACGATGACCCAGAACGCCGCCGCAGCCATTGTGAAATTGTAACTCAGAACCTTCTTGCCGAGTTTCGTTGCACGGTCCGGCGCGAAGACACGCACCGCACCGCTGATGACGGCGATCCGGCCCAGCAGCGTGATGATCACCGGCCAGTTTGCGACCCACACATTGTGGCTGAGCACAACCGCAAGCCCGGCCGGCATCAGGATCATGCCGGAGAGAAAAATCAGGGCCGGGCTGCGCAGAAATTCCTGCGCCAGCTTGCGGAACGCGGCCTCGTTGGCAAGCACGCTCACGCCGACCAGAGCCATCACGGGCCCGATCAACCGCGCAAGAAAGATGGAGATCGCCATTTGTCCTGTCCCTTCGCCGGCATGACCCGGATCAGGTTCAAAGGGTTTTTCTCAGCCCAGCAATGGGCACCCCTCGGAACATTGTTTAATGTAGGCACAGGGGCAGGGGTGTCAATGCAACTTTGCCCGGCCGTCGGGTCGAAAAATCATTGCGGCTATGCGCGAGGCGCGAGTGGCCGCCTCAAGCCTGCGGCGGCATGAAAATCATGCGGATAAAATCGCGGAACAGGAGGATCTGCCGGGGCAGGATCGTGCTGTCCTGCAGTACGCGGCCGAGGATCAGTCCGCCTTCCACCAGCGTGTAGGCCGTATCGGCGAGCGCATCGAGGTCGACCTCGTGGCGCGGCGGGTAGCGCCCGGCAATGGTCCGCAGCCTTTCGCGAAAGCGGGTACGCCAGTCGAGCATGCCGTCGGCGTTGAGCTTGCGCAGCTCTTCGTTGAACAATTGGTCCTGATAGGCAAAAGAGGCGGCGAGGCAGCCGGGATGCGCTTGCGGCAGGTCGGCAAGCATCTCGGCGAAAAGCTTGAGACCGACCAGGAAGCCGTGCAGCGGGTCTTCGTTCAGATCATCGCCACGGCGGAAAATGCTGTCGAGCAGTTCGCGATCCTGCCGCAAGTAGCGCAGCAGCAGACCCTTGGCGAGTTCGCCCTTATCCTTGAAGTGATAGAAGAAGCCGCTTTTGGAAATACCGGCCGCCGCGATCAGCTCCTCGATCGAGGTGGCGGCAAATCCTTTGGCGAGCACTGCGCTTTCGGCGAGCTCAAGCAGTCGTTCGCGCGTGTCGCCGGTTTTGCGGGACGAAATCTCGAGCATGGCGCACTGTACCACGGGTGCAGTTGGTGACCCGTGACCCGCGCCGAAACGTCGCGCCTCGTCACTATCCCGCTCAAAACCCACGCGAAAAATAATGCACGCACTTGACCACGAGTTTGCTTATCGGACTGGCGCGTGCGCGCTAGGTCTTCGGCAACGCACGTATTGAAGGACACACCATGTCGAAATATCGCCGAAGGCTTCCGCAATTGTGCGGTCGGCCGTTTCTCACCGATGGCGGCTTTGAGACCACGCTGATTTTCCAGAATGGCATCGATTTGCCGTTCTTCGCGAGCTTCGATCTGCTCAAGACCGAGCGGGGCGCGACTGTCATTCGTGACTACTACGAGCGCTACATCGCGATCGCCAAACGCAACCGCACCGGCTTCGTCCTGGAAGGCGCGACGTGGCGTGCAGGCCCGGATTGGGGGAAGAAGCTCGGCTATTCGCGCGCGCAACTGGCCGAGGCCAATCGTGCGGCTGTAACGCTGATGGCGGACTTGCGCGATGAACATGAGACCGCGCTATCGCCGATCGTAATCTCGGCGAATATCGGTCCGCGCGGCGACGGTTATAAAATTGAAAAGGCGATGAGCGCTGCCGAGGCCGAGGACTATCATAGTTGGCAAGTCGTTATCTTCCGCGACACCGAGGCGGACCTGATCAGCGCGTTCACGATCAACTACGTTGAGGAGGGCATCGGTGTTGCGCGCGCATGCCGCAAAGCCGGCATGCCGTCGGTGATTTCATTTACGGTCGAGACCGACGGCAAATTGCCGAGCGGACAGACGATCCGCGACGCGATCGAGCAGACCGATCGTGAAACCGACAACGCGCCGGCTTACTACATGCTCAATTGCGCGCATCCCACGCATTTCGCCGATGCCCTGCGCAAAGGCGAGCCATGGGTAGCGCGACTGCGCGGATTGCGGGCGAACGCCTCGACGCGCAGCCATGCGGAACTCGATGCCGCGCCCGATCTCGATATCGGTGATCCCGCCGATCTCGGCCAACTCTATCGTGCACTATGCCGGCAATTCGGACACCTCGCGGTGCTCGGCGGCTGCTGCGGCACAGATCATCGTCACATCGAGCAGATTTCGCTCGCTTGCGTTCCGATCGAAGACGGTGTCGCTCGGTAACATCCCGTCATTGCCGGGTCTCGCCCGGCGATTCATGATAGGGGCATGGCGCAGCCTTTCGTCGAGCCATGCGACCGCGGCATCATTGCCGCCGAAGTCTGCCCGCGCGAAATCGGACGCGAGATTGCTCCGCAACGTCGCCGGGTAGTGCTGGCGGCCTGTGTGCTCGCATCTTCGATGGCCTTCATCGATGGGTCGGCACTGACCGTAGCGTTGCCCAAGCTGCGCGCCTTTTTCGGCGCCGACCTCACCATCGTGCAATGGGTGCTCAACGGCTATGTGCTGGCGCTCGCCGCGCTGACATTGATCGGCGGCGCTCTCGCCGATCATTACGGCAAGGCGCGCATGCTGGCGGTCGGCTGCGTGGGTTTCGGCCTCTCATCGGTCGCCTGTATCGTAGCGCCAACGATCGGCTGGCTCATCGCATGCCGCGTAGCGCAGGGCATCTCCGCGGCCGTTCTGACGCCGGCAAGCCTGGCATTGATCGGGGCGACTTACCCAAAGGAAGAGCGCAGCCGCGCCATCGGCGTATGGGCGGCCGCTTCCTCGCTCACGACCGCGGGCGGTCCGATCCTTGGCGGTTGGCTGACCGAGAATTACGGCTGGCAATGGGTGTTCGCGATCAATCCGCCTCTCGCGGCAATCGCCGTCGTTCTTCTGATCGCTTATGCCCCGCCCGACCGGCACGCAGAGCGACGTTTCGACATTGTGGGGGCTGTCGTCCTTGCCGTTGCGTTGGGCGCCTTGGCCTGGGCGCTCAGTCAGATCGGCCCGGAGAAGGCCGCGGCAAGCGC
This sequence comes from Pseudolabrys sp., assembly GCA_035638295.1. Lineage (GTDB taxonomy): Bacteria > Pseudomonadota > Alphaproteobacteria > Rhizobiales > Xanthobacteraceae > Pseudolabrys. The sequence goes on along the minus strand of DASRAF010000329.1, from coordinate 30 downwards.
CGCAATGATTGCACTTGGCGCCGTCGTCGG
>DASRAF010000328.1:0-6833 GCA_035638295.1 Pseudolabrys sp. | reverse complement strand
GCCATGCTTCTTGAAGAAGCCCTGCTTTTCCGCCACGAAGGCGATCGTGACCGAATAGATCGGCGGAATGCCCGGAATAGCGACGACGATCTTCTTGCCCTGGGCCGCCGCCGGAGCAGTACCGGCAAGCGATGCGGCAAGCAGGATCGCGCCTGCCGCCAATACGATTGTTCTGCGGATCATTGAATCCTCCCTTTACAGCTTCATTTTCTTATTTCAACGTTCGAGATGGAATTCGGCTTCGCGTGCCTCCCGCATCAGCGTGCCCCAAACCTGCTCGCGCAATTCGGCGAAACGCGGTTCGCGCAAGGTATTTCGCGTGCGCGGCTGTGGCAGGTCGATGGTGACTGTTTCGTGAATGCTCGACGGCCGTCCCTTGAGCACGATGACCCGGTGACCGAGCAGCACCGCTTCTTCGATCGAGTGCGTAACGAAGATCATTGCGGTCGGCCGCTGCTCCCAGATACGCAACAATTCGAATTGCAGGATCTCGCGCGTCTGCGCATCGACGGCCGCAAACGGTTCGTCCATCAGCAGGACGTTGGGTTCGACCGCGAGTGCGCGAGCGAGACCGCAGCGCTGCTGCATGCCGCCGGACATCTGGTAGGGAAATGCGTTTTCGAAACCGCTCAGGCCCACCAGCTTGATGAATTCCGGGACCTTGCGTTCGATCTCTCCGCGTGGTGCGCCGGCCATCCGCAAGCCATAGGCGACGTTTTCGAACACGGTCTTCCACGGAAACAGGCCGAAATGCTGGAAGACCATGGCGACACCGGCAATCGGCTCCGTGACGCGCTCTTTGCCGACGCGGATTTCACCGGCATCGTGCGGCAAAAGCCCGTCGATGCAGCGCAAGAGGGTGGTCTTGCCGCAGCCCGAGGGACCGACAATTGCAACGATCTCGCGCTCACCGACGTCGAAGTCGATATTGCGGAAGACCTCGAGAGTCCCGTAGCGCTTGCCCAGGCCGCGGACGCGAATCCGTGGCTCACCTTTGGCGACCTGCGGGGCAGGGGTGGATCGGACGGCGGAAGACGCCATTGTTTGACTGGTCACTCGGCGGCCTGCTTTGCGGGTTTGGCGTTGATCTTGGCCCAGTAGTCCTCGGCCTGTTTTGAACGCTGCAAAGCTTCGAGAGTTTCGAAGCCGGGCGCCATCGAACCGTCGGTGCCGGCCAAAATTTGATGGTGCTCGATATTTAAAGTGCGCAGCCAGCGCTGCTGGCCCATGGTGATCGCGACGAAATAACCGATCTCCACGAGTTCGGGTTCGCTGAAATGCTTGTGCAAGCGCTCCCACAAGGCATCAGTGGCCGGCAGGTCCCAGGTGATGGCTTCTGCATAGGCGAGGGCCGCCTTCTGTCGCTCGTCGTAGCGCGTCGAACTCTCGAAATTGATCAGATCTGAATAGTCATCTTCTTTCAATCCCGATTTTGCCGCCTTGATCGAGCGCTGATTGCCGCAGAATTCGCACAGCACAGAACGCGAGACATAGATCCGGCAAAGCTCTTTTATTTTGTGGTCGGCCACGCCGTTCTTGAAGACGTCGCGCCACGTGTTGGCGAACGACCAGAAAGTCGCCGGCACATGGGCGCGAATGGCCTGGCTTTCGGGGCGTGGCGTCCCTTCGCGCGCGCAGCGCTCGAATTCAGCGATCATGGCCGGATCCTTAATCGTCGAAGGATCGACATAACTAATGCGAGGTTTCGACATCGACAGAAATCTCCCGGAAGAAATCGTCGCAGCGCCCGGCGTTGGGTGTAGCGACTTTCAACTGATGACAGATGCAGACATGTTGCCGCAACACGGCCGCGCGAGCAACGGCTCGACTGTATTTCGATAACCGAGCCTTAGTCTTGATTATTTCCCAACCGTTGTTCCCTATGGGCAATAGCCCCGCATTTACGGGGCTTTTTAGCATGCCAGCGCAACCATCAGGCTGAATCGATCCTGACCTGCGCAAGGAGTCCAGGTTACGCTCAAGTTTATCGTTTTGCGGATAACAAGCGCGCGCACGGGGCCATTAACAAGCTCATTACTTTCCTGATCCGTGTAACCCCACGAAGTCTGATCCTCAGTTTTGTTGACTATTGCCAAGAGCGCCGCAGATCCGCGCGGCCGACATAAGGCGTATCCCCCTGCCAGTGTTGCAAAGCGCGTCAAAGCGGGTACTAGTCAGCAACGGGAGCACCCGCCGAATCATCCATGCTGAAGCCCGTACTTCTCATTTTGCATCAAGAGCATTCCTCGCCGGGCCGCGTCGGCCAGACGTTGGCGAAACTCGGCTATCCGCTCGACATTCGACGCCCGCGCTTCGGCGACCCTCTGCCGGAGACAATGGACGAGCACGCCGGTGCGGCGATTTTCGGTGGCCCGCAAAGTGCGAACGACAATGAGGACTTTGTCCGCCGCGAAATCGATTGGATCGGCGTGCCGCTGCGGGACAAAAAGCCTTATCTCGGCATTTGTCTCGGCGCGCAGATGCTCGCGCGCCATCTCGGTGCTCCGGTATTTCCCCATCCGCAAGGCCACGCCGAGGTCGGCTACTATCCGATCCGACCGACCGAAGCTGGCCGCAAGGTTTGCGCGGATTGGCCCGACCACGTCTATCAGTGGCATCGCGAAGGCTTTGATCTGCCGTCCGCAAGTGAATTGTTGGCGGAAGGCGACGCCTTTTCCGTACAGGCCTTCCGGTTCGGTACTGGCTACGCACTTCAATTTCATCCGGAAGTGACGCACGCGATGATGTATCGTTGGCTGGTGCGAGGTGCGCACCGCATGGAATTGCCCGGTGCCAAGCAGCGCCACGAGCACATCGCCGATCGGGCAGTCCATGACCTGGCATCACGCAACTGGCTCGCTGCTTTCATCGATCACTGGATCGGTTCTGCACCGCCAAACAAGGTCACGAAAAACGCCTCCTGACCGTGACTTGCGGCGGTCGCCTGGGGTTACAAGCTGGCCGTGCCATTGACAAATCATTATTGGACCTGATCCGTTGCTCTGGGGGTCGGGGAATCGAAATCCACGCGGAGGCGTGCGGATGGTTGATTCCGGCGAGCGGAGCCATTCCGGCACCCGCCACATTCCGTCTCTGCTGAGCGCTATGCTTCGGGCATCCGACGGCATACTCGAGTTGTTGCCGATCGCGACGTTCATCTGCGACGCCGAGGGGACAATCCTTCAATACAATCGCCACGCCGTGGCCGTATGGGGAGGCGCGCCGAGTCCCGGACAGACGCACGAACAGTTCAGGGAGACGGCCCGCTTCTTCGATCTCGACGGAATGCCCGCCGAGCGGTCCCTGGTTGCCGAGGTGCTCGCCACCGGAAAGCCGGTGCGCGATGTCGAGCGAATCGTCGAACATGCGGACGGGTCCACGCTGATCGTGTCCGTCAACATCGACCCACTCCGCAATGCGAAGGGCGAGCTGGTGGGCGCGGTCAATTGTTTTCTCGACATCACCGCGCGCAAGCGGGCCGATGCAGCCCTCGAGCGATCGCGTCTGCACGCGCTCGAGCAGGACCAGCGGCTTGCGGCGACTTACGAACATGCCGCCATCGGTATTTCCGAGGTTGACCCCGACGGACGTTTTCTGCGCGTCAATGAATCGATTTGTGCCATCACCGGCTTCAGTCGCAAAGAACTTCTGGCCGGCAGATTGTTTCGTTACACCCATCCCGACGATGCCGATCCCGATCGGGAGGCATTTCGCAAGCAAGCCGCCGGCGAACTTGAATTTTATTCAGTCGAGAAGCGATTCGTTCGGCGCGACAACCGCGTGATCTGGCTTTCTGTGCACTCTTCGCCTGTCCGGGATGCCGAGGATCGCTTGCAATATATCGTGCGTGTCGTCCAGGACATCACCGAACGCAAGGCGGCCGAGCAGCGGCAAAAGCTGCTGATGGATGAGCTGAACCATCGCGTGAAAAACACGCTTGCCACCGTGCAGTCATTGGCCGCGCAGACCGCGCGCGGGGCCCACACCCCGGCTGCTTTCCGTGAGCGTTTCGAAGGCCGCTTGATCGCGCTCTCCAAGGCGCACGACCAGCTCACAATGCACCATTGGGAGAACGCCGATTTGCGCGACCTGCTCTCGGGAAGCCTCGCACCTTATGCCGGTACCGGACGAGTCGTTCTCCGCGGCGAAGATCTCGTGTTGCGGCCGCGTGCGGTGCTGACGCTGGCGATGGCGGTGCACGAACTCACCACCAATGCCGCCAAATATGGCGCGCTATCCATCCCTGCAGGAAGTATCGAAATTCAGTGGCAACCGGTGCGCACCGACGACAACCGGCAGATTCTGCGCATCGAGTGGCTTGAAAAGGGCGGCCCGCCGGTTGTCGAACCTGAGCATCGCGGGTTTGGCTCCAAGCTCATCGAAGGAAGCATTTCCGCAGAGCTGGGTGGCGAGGCCAAGCTTTCTTTCGCACCAGAAGGTTGCGCTGCGAACTTGCAATTCCGATGGAAAGTATCGCGGCCGACCTTCATCAAGAATCCCGCGAGGATTTCACGCGGACTGCGCTTCCAGCTCCTCCCCAACGGTGATCGGATGGGCCATCGTTTCGTGCAGCTTGTCCGCGTCGAGCTCGCCCTCCCATCGGCTGATGACAATGGTTGCAACGCCATTCCCAACCAGATTGGTCAGGGCTCGACACTCGCTCATGAATTTGTCGATGCCGACCAGGATTGCGAGCGACTCGATTGGTACATCCGGCACAATTGCAAGCGTCGCTGCGAGCGTCACGAATCCTGCGCCGGTCACGCCGGATGCACCTTTCGAGGTCACCATTGCGATGACAAGAATGCCAAGCAGGTGACCGATTGTCAGATGAGTATTGGTGGCTTGCGCCAAGAATAACGTCGCCAGGGTCATATAGATGTTGGTACCGTCAAGATTGAAGCTGTAGCCCGTCGGAACGACCAACCCGACCACCGACTTCGAGGCGCCGAGGTGCTCCATCTTTTGGATCATGTGGGGGAGCACTGTTTCGGACGACGACGTCCCAAGCACAATGAGCAACTCGTCCTTGATGTATGCGAGGAACCGCAGAATGGAAAAGCCTGCAAACCGCGCAATTGTGCCAAGCACGACCAGAACAAAGAGCAGGCTCGTCAGGTAGAAGGTTGCGATCAACTCCAACAGATTGACAAGCGAAGATACGCCATAGGCTCCGACGGTGAATGCCATCGCGCCGAGCGCTCCAATTGGCGCAGCTCTTACAATGATGCGGATGATGCCAAAGAAAATCTGGGCCATGACGTTGATGACGTTGTTGATCTTTTCACCGAGTTCACCAAGGCGCGAGATCGCAAAGCCTGTAAGAATGGCAATAAGCAGAACCTGAAGCAGATCTCCCTTGGCAAACGCGCTTATGAATGTGTCGGGGATGATCGCCAGCAGATGCCCGACGATGCCCTCTTGTTTTGCCTTTGTGACGTAGCCCGCAACGGCCTTGGGATCGAGGCTTGCTATATCGATGTTGAAGCCTTTACCGGGCTGCAGCACCTCGCCGACGATCAGTCCAATGAGGAGTGCGAGTGTCGAAACAACCTCGAAATAAACTAGGGTTTTGACGCCGACGCGGCCGACTTTTTTGAGGTCGCGCATCGAGCCGATCCCGTGCACGACCGTGCAAAAAATGACCGGGCCGATCATCATCTTGATAAGTGAGATGAAGCCGTCCCCGAGAGGTTTAAGAGCCTTTCCCAGATCGGGCCAGAAATGACCGATAAAAATTCCAATAGCGATGGCAATCAGAACCTGAATGTACAGGACCGAGTACCACGGGCGGTGTATCTTGGTCATTGCAAGCCCCCAGCACGGAATGGAACGGCAAACTCAAGAATTACAGAGACTGAGAAATTCCGCCATTGAACCTTAGGTAACTCCCTTGCGTGACCATCTAATTTGCAAGGTCAGGCGGCCTTTGACGGCAATCGGTAGTTCGGCGTCGAATTGGAGATGTTCAATTCATTCTCGCTCATGTCCACGCCGATGCCATTGAACAGGGGTGTCGACAAGTAACGTTCGCCGGTGTCCGGCAACATGCACAGCACGGTATCACCCGTCTTTGCGTTCTTGCATACCTCAAGCGCGCCCGCGAATGTTGCGCCGGCCGTGATGCCGACAAAGATGCCTTCCTTTTGCGCCAGCTCACGGCTCCATTTCATGGCGTCCGGCCCGGCTATGGTGAGAATTCGGCTGATCACGCCCATTTCGACGGCATCACCCGTAATCTTCGGGATGAAATCAGGGCTCCAGCCCTGCATCGGGTGTGGCTTGAATGCCGGGTTGGGCTTGGCCGGTGAACCGTCTGGATTGCGTTCCTGTTTCGCGCTGCTGGAAAGCATCGGTGCATCGGCAGGCTCGCACACGACGATTTTCGTGTCCGGCCGCTCCTTGGCGAGCACACGGGCAACACCCTTGAGCGTGCCGCCGGTCCCGAATCCGGTCACCCAATAGTCGAGCCTCTCGCCCTTGAAGTCATCGATGATTTCCCGAGCCGTCGTGCGCGAATGCATGTCGGGATTGGCTTCGTTCTCGAATTGGCGGGTGAGGAACCAGCCATGCGCTTTCGCAAGTTCGACCGCCTTGTTGACCATTCCGACTGCACGATCGGCCGCAGGCGTAAGGACTACCTTGGCGCCGAGAAACCGCATGAGTTTGCGGCGCTCAACGCTGAAAGTCTCTGCCATCGTGACAACCAGCGGATAGCCTTTCGCCGCGCAGACCATCGCAAGACCGATTCCAGTATTGCCTGATGTCGCTTCGATCACGGTCTGTCCGGGTTTGAGCTCTCCCGATTTCTCCGCCGCTTCGATGACGCCGAG
>DASRAF010000327.1:0-4015 GCA_035638295.1 Pseudolabrys sp. | reverse complement strand
GAGGTGGGCGGCTTTTGGTGGGACGTTTCATCCACCAATCTGTACCGGCCCTCCCCTCGGCAAGGCAATGATGCTTTTGAGACCTGGATTATTGTCTGTAAGAGTCAGTTCGCCGCCGTGGAGTCGGGCTACGGCGGACGCTAGGCTCAAACCAAGGCCGGAGCCAGGTTGCGAGCGGCTTTGTTCCAGCCGCACAAAACGCTCGATTACACGGGAGCGCTCTGCTTCCGGGATACCAGGTCCGCTATCGGCTACCGTAAGCAAAATCCGATCACCCTCTTTTAGGGCCCGTACGACAATCTCCGCAGGCACGCCGTTGGCCGTCTCCTTGCGGGGTTCTGTGTACTTGATCGAGTTGTCCACGAGGTTGGCGAGTGCCTGACTGATAAGCTCACGATTGCCCTTCACTGGCGCAGGCATTTCGGCTTCCACCTTCAGGGCAATCCCTTTTTCTTCCGCCAGAGGCTCGTATAGCTCGCCAATATCGTGTGCGATCTCTGCAGCATCGAATTCGCTCATATTCTCGCGAGCCTGCCCGGATTCCGCGCGCGCAATCATCAGCAGTGCATTAAATGTTCGGATCAGGCCGTCTGATTCTTCGATCGTATTCTCCAGCGCAGCTCGATATTCGGATTCTTTCTTGGCCGAGCGCAGCGCTTGCTCTGTGCGATTGCGGAGACGGGTGAGCGGGGTCTTGAGATCGTGGGCGATGTTATCAGAAACCTCTTTCAACCCGTGCATGAGCGCCTCTATCCGCTCCAGCATCAGATTGAGGTTTTCTGCGAGACGATCAAGTTCATCGCCAGTTCCAGCCACCGGCAGGCGACCACCTAGATCACCTTGCATGATGGTTCGCGTGGTTTCGGTCATCGCATCGACTCGGCGAAGAACTCGCCGAGTCACGAACAATCCGCCAACCAGGCCGAGTATGATCACGATCGCAATCGACCAGCGTCCTGCAGATATCACGATATTGTAGAGACGTTCGCGCTCGTCCAGGTCTCGGCCAACCAGGAGACGGAATCCGCCTGGGAGTTGGAAGACACGCGCTAACGCACGATGTTCCGGATGCTCCGCAGAGTCGGATTCATCGAGACGACGGTAGGCTGTCTCCGTCCAGCCCGCATTGTCGAGGGTGCCTGGCGGCAAAGACGTCACGTTGCCTGCAAGCGATTCCCCAGCAAAGGTAGTGACAAGATAGAGACTCGAGCCTGGGCGACGAGCCCGCGCATCGACAACAGCCACCAGCCGTCTGATGCCGCCAAGTCGGTATTGTTCCGACAGACCGGTGATTTCGGCGTTTACGGTATCGGTGATCTGCTCGGTGATCAGACGACGTGTATTGAGAGCAAAATAGCCGAGCAGAAAAGCTGCAAACAGCGCGAAAACGGTCAGATAGACCAGCGTCAGCTTAAACGTGGTCGTACGAAAGAGTTTACCGAGCGCCGTCACGTATCATGTATCCCGCGCCGCGAACCGTATGCAGAAGCGGCAGGGAGAAACCTTTATCGATTTTCGAGCGCAAGCGCGAGATGTGGACGTCAATCACATTGGTTTGTGGGTCAAAATGATAATCCCACACGTTTTCCAATAGCATAGTGCGAGTGACGACTTGCCCCGCATGCTGCATCAGGTATTCGAGGAGACGAAATTCACGCGGTTGCAGCGAAATTTCCTCCTGCCCACGATGTACCTGGTGTGACAGGCGGTCGAGCTTGAGATCTCCGACACGCAGAACGGTCTCTTCGCTGCGGCCAACACGGCGTCGCGCCAGTACTTCGACCCGCGCGAGCAATTCTGAGAACGAATATGGCTTGGGCAGATAGTCATCCCCTCCTGCACGAAGCCCCTTCACCCGATCGTCGACCTGGCCAAGCGCTGAGAGGATCAACGCTGGCGTTTCCATACCTTTTGCGCGTAGGGCCCCAATCACGGCCAGTCCGTCGCGTTTGGGTAGCATCCGGTCGACGATAAGCACGTCATATTGACCACCGAGGGCCATGGCCAAGCCATCGTCGCCATCCGTCGCCGCATCGGCGACGTGGCCGACCTCGCGGAACGCCTTGACAAGGTACTCGGCAGCGTCGCGGTCGTCCTCGATAACCAAAAGGCGCATGGCCACCCGATCCGGTTGCGCTTCGGCTATCCTACCGAAAGGGCGCTGCCCATTAATATCCGGATAAGAGGGCATCGGTAACACCAATTCCAATCAATTCGGCGATGATGTCAGTTCGCCCCCTTTTTCTGGTTACGCGTGGGGGTGGCGGAGGCCGCCACCCCCACCGCGACCCCACCCCAGCGGGGGCGACGGATGCCGGGGTTGGAACTCGCGCGGAAAGCAGCGGTTAAAAACCCGCCACCTTCCGGAATTTGCCGGGACGGGCGTCACGCCCGTCCCGTTGAGGGCAGTCCCACCAGCGGGGGCGACGGATGCCGGCGGGTGTCCCCAAATCGATCTCAACCGCGGACAAGCGGCAGGGCGACGAACCGTGTGTTGTCGCCTTTCTTGACGCGAAGCAGAACGCTGCGCTTTCCCTCGGTGCGCGCACTCGCGACCACATCGCGCACGTCGGCTGGTGTTGATACAGATTTGCCGGCAACCTCGAGAATCACGTCACCGGTCGAGAACCCGTGATCAGCGGCGATACCTGCCGTGTCGACTCCGGTAACCACGACGCCTTCGGCGCCTGATCCGGCCACGCGTGCAGCCGGAGCAAGGGACAGGCCGAGCTTGCCGACGTCAGTGTCGCTATCGCCGTCCTGCGCACCGGCCCGCGCCTCTTTGGTGTTTGGCAATTCGCCGAGCGTAAGGTTGACGGTCTTCTCCGAACCCTTGTGGACGACGGTCAACTTTACCGACGCCTTTGGCGCCATCGCTCCGATCCTTTTCGCGAGATCACGCGCGTCCTTGATTTCCTTGCCGTCGACCGCCGTGATGACGTCGCCAGCCTCAATGCCGGCCTTCTGGGCTGGGCTGTTTGTCTGGGGCTCGGCAACAAGCGCGCCTTCCGCCTTTTTCAGGCCGAGGCTGTCAGCGATGTCCTGCGTCACTGGTTGGATCTGAACGCCGATCCAACCGCGCGTCACCGATCCATGCTCTTTTAACTGGGTAATGACGCTACTAACCGTGTCCGACGGGATCGCGAACGCAATGCCAACCGAGCCGCCGGACGGCGAGAAGATCGCCGTGTTGACGCCGATAACATTGCCGTCCGTGTCAAATGTCGGACCGCCAGAGTTGCCTTTGTTGACCGGTGCATCGATCTGAATGAAATCATCATAGGCGCTGGCACCGATGTCACGACCGCGTGCCGAAACAATGCCGGCTGTCACCGTTCCGCCCAGGCCGAATGGATTTCCGACTGCGAGAACCCAGTCGCCGATGCGTGGAGACTTGTCGGAAAGCTTCACATAGGGGAACGGCCCGTCCTCGACCTTGATCAGCGCGAGATCCGTGCGCGGATCGGTACCGATCACTTTGGCGGTATGCGTTTTGCCATCGTCGGTCGTGACCTGGACGCTTTCAGCCTTTTCGACCACGTGATTGTTGGTCACGGCATAGCCGTCAGCGGAAATGATGAAACCCGAACCTTGCCCGGTAATAACGTTGTGACCGCGTCCGCGAGGCATACCCTCTTGTCCGTTGGGAACATCGGGCATTCCGAAGCGGCGGAAGAATTCGCGCAGTCCGGGAGGAACCTCGTTCGAGCCAAGGCCACTGGTCTGCGTCCCACCGTCGACTTTAACGCGGACGGAAATGACGGCCGGTTTGACCTTCTCGACTATGTCGGCAAAACCGACTGGAGCCTGCACCTTGCGCGCCTGTTCCGAAAGATTCTGGGCGAGCGCGGCAGGATATCCGCCTGGCGGGGGGGTGAGGTTGGGAGAAATGACAAGCGCTGCCGCACCAAGGCCGGCAATGGTTGTCGCGAGGAGGATCAACCGTCGGGCACGCAGCACGCGCGATTTTTTGGGAGCATTTGGAGCGGAAACAACGCTCGGCTTCATCAGAAAG
>DASRAF010000326.1:0-2466 GCA_035638295.1 Pseudolabrys sp. | reverse complement strand
GCTGCTCCGGCTGGCCAGAGCAAAGTACAGCGAAGAGACCACCATCAGCAGGATGGCGAGCGCCAATGCCAGTGCCGCGCCGTAGCCGAAGCGGAAGAAACCCATGGACTCCTGATAGATCCAGATCGGCCAATGCTCGGTCGCCCCCGCCGGACCGCCACGCGTGATCAGCCAAACGATGTCGAAGAAGGTAACGGTCCAAATCAGGCGCAGGATCAGCATGACTTTCGTGATCTCAAGCAGGTTGGGCAGCGTCACGTACCAGAATTCCTGCCAGATTCCGGCACCGTCCACCTGCGCGGCCTCGTACTGCTCCTGTGGAATGCCCTGCAGCGCCGCCCAATAGGAGATCATGACGAACGGAAAGCCGCGCCAAATGTTGGCGAGGATGACGCTCGCCATGGCCGCGTCCGGAATCGCAAGGGGCGACTGGTTGGCGGGCAGCAGCGCGGCCGCCTGGAGCAGATAGCTGACGAGCCCGTAAGAGCCGTCGAGCAGCCAGCGCCAGAACAGCGCGATGGCGATCACCGGCACGACATACGGCAGCAGGAGGATTGTGCGGACAAGGCGCATCCCCGGCACGTCTCGGCTAATGCACAGCGCGGCTCCGAGACCCAGGCCAAACTGACCTATGAGGGACGCAACCGTCCACACGAGTGTATTCGTGGCGACGGGCACGAGCTTCGGATCCCTCAGCATCTGAGCGAAATTGGCCATGCCGACGAAGCTCGTCTGGTCGGTGGCAAAGTCGACAACCAGCAGAGACAGCCGGACCGCATCGAGCACGGGATAGGCAACGAAGACAACCAGAAACACGATGGCCGGCGATGAAAAGAAGACACCGGCTAACGCCTGTCGGCTGAACCGCATGTCGATCCCAGATCAGCGAGACAGCAGCTCCGCCTGAAACCGGAGTTGCTGGTCGATTTGGTCAACCGCGGCTGCGGCGGTGATCTTGCCGAGGGCGGCGCTCTGGATCGCGTCACCAATGAACGTCGTGGCCTCGATCTGGCCGGTGATCGGATGCAGCCCAGCTTCCATGCCGTAGCGGTACCAGCTCGGCATGACCTCGTTGAAGATCTTGTCGATCAGTGGCTTGAACTGCTTCACCTGTGCATTGGACTGATAGACGTCGCTGTTGAAGGCGCTCTTGGTCGCGGGGATGGCGAAGATCGGCCGCGAGTTGGCTCGCTCGGCGACGAGGGCAGGCTCGTAGAGGCAGGCGAGCACTTTCTTTGATGCCGCCACCTTCTCCGGACTCGATTTGCCGACGAGGTAGTAGTAGCCGCCATTGAGTGCGGCGGCAGGCTTCTTGTCGGCGGTTGGCCCAGGAAAAGGAAATACATCCATCTTATCGAGAATCGCGGGGTTCTGCTCGACCGCCATCTGTACGACAGCACCCCACTCGTTGGTCATTGCGGCCTGACCCTTCACGAACGCCGTGCGGTACTCCGCCCAGGACCACTCGATGCTGGCCGGGGGCGAGGCCGCTTTGTAGAGATCGATCATGTACTGCATGGCCTTGACCGCGATTTCCTTTTGATCACCGAAGACATACTCCGCGGTCTTGGGATCGAAGATTGTGCCGCCCGCCGAATAGAGGATTTGGAAGTAGGTCTGAGGCGCAACGAGCGAACGGCCCATTGGCACGGCGAATCCATAAACCTCCGGCTTACCGTCTGGGCCTGGCTTGTTAAGCGCCTTCGCGGCGGCGAGCAGTTCATCCCATGAACGCGGGACTTTCAGGCCAGCCGCTGCGAACAGGTCCTTGCGATACCAGACTTCCTGATGCAGGGCCCAATCGGGCAGGCCCCATACTTCGCCGCCCTTCGATACCGCGGCCAGATAGGACGGCAGAAAGTCGTCCTTGCCCAGCGACTGCACGAGATCAGTGACGGAGACGAGGCCATTCTTGGCTTGCACAAAGGCAACGGCGCCTTCGAGTGTGTTCATCAGATTGGGCATCTCGTTCTTGCGCAAGGCCGTGATCAAACGCGTGTACATGGCGCCGAAGGGGACCGTCTCGAATTTGACCGAGACACCGGTTTGCTTGGCAGCACAGGCCGTGACCTGCTTCTGGATGACGGTCGCCTGCGCGGCGGTGGTCAAATTTGTCCAAACGCTGAGCTCTTGCGCTGCCCCTGGTGGCACGGTGAAAAGCATCGCGATGAACACCGCGGCGGCAGCAAGGCGACTGCGGGGGATTGCTCCTGATCGTGCCTTTTCGCTCGAAAATTGACCATGGCTCATTGCACTCTCCTCCCGTGCTGTCCCGGAATGTGGACTGATATCCCATATTATGTCAACATGGTCTGCCGAGTGGACCGCAGCGCATGCATCAGGAGGAGCCATGCCAGACACCTATCGCGAGGAGGCGCGCGACCTGCCCATCGCCCATCGGGCTGATGTCGTTGTAGTAGGAGGCGGCGTTGCCGGCGTGTCCGCTGCGATCGCCTCGGCGCGTAC
>DASRAF010000325.1:0-11391 GCA_035638295.1 Pseudolabrys sp. | reverse complement strand
AAATGCGGGTGTGTAATGCGCAAAGCCTTGTACGGCCAATCGACCTGTAATAATAATTGCGGCGTGGGGTCAACGGCGGTCGCCCCGCATTTCCAAGGCGTGAGCCCAAGCACCGTCTCCTCCGACAGCGGAGGGGACCTTGTTGTTTTTGGGCACGCAATCGCGGACCATTCGGCAAAGGCCGGGGATAATGCCGCCTCCCCGTCAGATGACATTCATCCAAGCGCTGCGTCACTTTCCCCTCGGGAGCGACGACTATGGATGGATTGAATCTGGCATTTTTTCTCGCAGCGACTTTCTTCGGCGGGCTCACGTCTGGTGTGTCCGGCTTTGCCATGGGTTTGGTGGTATCGGGCGTCTGGCTGCACATGATTTCGCCCGAGCAGAACGCGCTGCTCATCGTGTTGTGCGGGCTTATCACGCAAGGTTCCGGAATCTGGCGCGTGCGCCACTCCGTCAACTGGCGGACCGTGGCACCTTTCATCATTGGCGGAGCGATCGGTGTTCCCGCAGGCACCGCACTCCTAACATCAGTCGATCAGGGCACGCTTCGGTTGACCATCGGTGTCTTGCTGGTCCTCTACAGTCTCTACAACCTGATCAGACCAACCGTTGAACCAGTGCCGGGTAGCGTCACGGCTGACTTCGGCGTTGGTGTTGCGAACGGACTCATCGGTGGATTGACCGGCCTGGGCGGAATTGCGGTCACCATCTGGTGTCAGCTACGTGGCGGTATGAAGGACGCGCAGCGTGCGACCTTTCAGCCGGTCATGTTCGCGACCTTTGTCATGAGCGCGATCTCGCTCGCGGTCGCCGGCGTGTTCAGCCTCGAAACGATCAAGCTCTATGCACTCGCGCTGCCCGCGCTCATTGTCGGCGTGTGGTGCGGCCTCAAGCTCTATTGGAAAGCTAAACGATGCGACATTCCGCAAGATGATCTTGCTGCTGCTCTTCTCTGGCTTGGCGTTGATCGCGCCGATGCGTTGAACTAGTATTAGACATGCGGGGCCTGCGACGGTCGCCCCGCCTTCCAAGGCTTAGTGAGCCCAAGCACCGTCTCCTTCGTCCACGGAGGGGACTCATGCTGTCTCCAAGCTATTCGATCTCCCCGCAAGATCTCTGGAACGCAATCGCGACGCAAATTGCGCCGCAGATCATCGACGTTCGCAGGCGTGACGCCTACGAACAATCGCCCCACCTACTTCCAGGCGCGCTCTGGCACGATGCCAGCAAGGTCCAGCAATGGGAAGGCGAGTTCGATCCGACTCGTCCGATCGTCGCTGCCTGCAAGGCTGGCCATGAAATGAGTCAAACAACGGTCGCGCGGCTTCGCGCTGATGGCGTCGACGCGCGCGTGCTGGAAGGCGGTTACGAAGGCTGGACAAAAGCGGGCCTGCCTTTTGTCGCCAAACCCGAGCTTGAGCGGATCGCGCCGCGGCGGCCGAGTGTCTGGGTGACACGACGTCGGCCTAAAATCGACCGCATCGCCTGTCCTTGGTTGATCCGCCGCTTCCTTGATCCGCGGGCATGCATCCTGTTCGTCGATCCCGATCAGGTGAACAATGTTGCGCGCGAAAGCGGCGGGGTTCCGTTCGACATCAAGGACGTCGAGCTCAGCCATGTCGGCGAGCGCTGCTCTTTCGAGACGATGCTCGAGTTGTTCGGATTGGAGGGCGAACCCTCGCTCGCACGGCTTGCCCTGATCGTGCGAGGCGCTGATACGGCGCGACCCGATATCGCGGCAGAAGCTGCCGGGTTGCATGCCGTTTCGCTCGGCCTGTCGGCCTTGGCAGGCGATGACGATCACGGTCTGCTGCAGCGCGGATTTATCGTATACGATGCGCTCTTCGCGTGGTTGCGCTTTGCCGCCGAAGAGCGACACAACTGGCCGGCCAAAGCAGCATGACGCAAATATCGACCACTGAAACGAATGCCCGGTCGAGCTTCGGCGAAGCTTTTCTGGTCTGGCTGAAGATTGGCTGCATCAATTTCGGCGGACCAGCCGGGCAGATCGCGTTGATGCATCGCGTTGTCGTCGACGAGAAAAAATGGGTCGACGAGGCGCGCTTCCTGCATGCGCTGAATTTCTGCATGTTGTTGCCGGGCCCGGAGGCGCAGAAGTTGGCCACCTATCTGGGCTGGCTGATGCACGGAGTGCGCGGCGGACTTGCCGCCGGAATTCTGTTCGTGCTGCCGGGCGCGTTCGTGATGCTGGGCCTGAGCCTGATGTATGCGCTCGGGCGCGGAATTTCGGCTGTCGACGGCGCTTTGTTCGGCATCAAAGCGGCGGTTCTCGTGATTGTGATCGAGGCGCTGATCCGCATCGGCAAGCGCGCGCTCAAGACACCGCTTTTGCTCTCGCTGGCGGCGGCAGCCTTCGTGGGCATCTTCTTTCTGGCGCTGCCGTTCCCATTGATTGTCGCGGCGGCAGCTCTCGTCGGCTACTTTGTCGCGCGTCAGGCTCCAAACCAGCTCGGCCTCGCCACAAAAGTCGACACGGTCGCGCCTCTGGCGGAAGATCGCTGGCGCCAGTTTGCCATCGCATCGGTCGTGGGCCTCGTTGCCTGGGGCACGCCAATCGCACTCGCTGCGCTTGCCATTGGCTCGACGCACGTGCTCGTCAGCATCGGAACTTTCTTCTCGAAACTCGCCGTTGTGAGTTTCGGCGGCGCCTATGCCTTGCTGGCCTACATGGCGCAGGAGGCTGTGCAGACTTACGGCTGGATGTCTGCGCCGGAAATGGTCGACGGTCTCGGCCTTGCCGAGACGACACCTGGGCCCCTCATCCTTGTCACGCAATTTGTCGGCTTCCTCGCTGCTTTCCGCGACGCGGCTCCCTTTTCACCCGTTACTGCCGGTGTCCTGGGCGCGGCGATGACGACATGGGTCACCTTCGTGCCGTCGATGCTATGGATCTTCGCCGGCGCACCATTCGTCGAGCCGCTGCGCGCGAACCGCCAGCTCTCCGGCGCACTCGCCGCGATTACGGCAGCGGTGGTCGGGGTCATCTTGAACCTTTCGGTGTGGTTTGCGCTGCATGTCCTGTTCGGCAAGGTCACCGAGATGCATGCAGGCCCGTTGCGCTGGTATGCATTCGACCCGCTCGCTCTCGACCTCAGAGCAACCGCGCTGGCCGCTATCGCGGCGCTACTGGCGTTCGGGCTGCACCGCAGCCTGATCGAGGTGGTGGTCGCGATGGCCGCGCTGGGCGTGCTCGTGCGGCTTGTTCTTGGCGCTTAGCGCTCGCGATCGATCGCGCTCTCGTGCCAGCGCCGCAGTGCAAGGTACGAAATTGCCGATAGAGCAAAGAAAATCGCAACGCCGGCGAGAGACAGCAAAAGCAATGCGGCGAACATGCGCGGGATATTGAGTCGATACCCGGATTCGGCAATACGATAAGCAAGCCCCGAACCCGCGCCTGCTGAACCGGCGGCAATTTCGGCCACCACCGCGCCGATGAGCGAAAGGCCGCCGGCGATGCGCAGTCCGGTCAGCATTTGCGGCAGGGCGGACGGCAGCTTCAGATTCCACAGCACCTGCCAGCGCGACGCCTTGTAGAGCTCGAAGAGCGCGAGAAGATTGTGATCTACTGAATTCAGCCCCAGCGTCGTATTGGCCAGAACCGGAAAGAAGGCGACGATCCAGGCGCAGACGAGGACCGCAAGTGGTTGCGGCAGATAAATCAGCAGAAGCGGCGCGATGGCGACGATCGGGGTAACCTGAAGAATCACGGCATATGGATAAAACGAGTAGTCGACCAATCGCCATTGGTTGAATGCGATTGCCAGCAGGATGCCGCCAACAGCGGCGAGCAGGAAGCCTTCGAAAGTTAGCGTAAGGGTCACCAGAAGCGAGCGCCAGAGAAGGCCTGCGTCGGCGATCAACGTCGCCAATACGCGCCCGGGACTCGGCAACACATAGGGCGGGATCGCAAACGCGCGCACCAGCAGATCCCAGCAAAGAACGACGAGAATAAAAACGACAATCGGCAAGCCGACACGGAGAGAGCGCGCACTCATGATACGCCTCCGGCCATAGCCTTGGCCAACGCCTCGGCAACACAGCGGCAGAATCCGGCATATTCCGGTGACGTCCGGAAATGCTCATCCCGTGGATACGGCGCATCGATGGCAAGCTCTGTGAAGACACGCCCGGGACGCGGCGTCATCACGACTATTCGCTGCGAGAGGTAAACCGACTCGAACACCGAGTGAGTAACGAAGATCACCGTACGGCCCAGGGCCTGCCAAACCGCCAGAAGATCGTTGTTGAGCTTGAAGCGTGTAATTTCATCGAGCGCCGCGAAAGGTTCGTCCATCAGGATCAGCTGCGGCTCGGTAACCAAGGCGCGCGCAATCGAGGCGCGCATCTTCATGCCGCCTGAGAGTTCGCGCGGGTAGCTCTGCGCAAAGTTCTTGAGTCCGACCCGGTCCAGCGCTTTTGCCACCGCCGTGGGATCGTCCTTGCCTGCCAACCGGAGGGGCAGCCGAACATTGGCCGACACGTCGGCCCAGGGCATCAAGGTCGGTTCCTGGAACACGAATCCGATCGGGACCGGGCCCGCGGGCCATTCGACAGCACCCACAGAGGGAGGACTGAGGCTTGCGATAATGCGTAGTGCAGTCGATTTCCCGCAACCGGATGGACCCAGCACGGAAATGAATTCGCCGGTCTTTACGTCAAGATCAAGGTGATCGAGCGCACGCACGCCGTTCGCAAAATCCTTTTCGATGCCGCGCAGTGCGACGATTGTTGAGATGTTTTGCGGGCGAGCAGTCGGCGAAGAAATAGGCAATGGCGCGCCTGTCAAATGTCGGGCGGATCAATTCCGTCGTTCGACAGTACAACGTATCGTGCGCACCGCAAATTCCACAGCCGCATCGTCACTCAATCGACTGTTTTGCGTAAGCGATCGCCTCATCCCCGCGGAATAGCGAATTCATCAGTGCTTGGGCCGCAAGTTCGCGCCGACACCTTTGTTGACGAATTGCAGAGTGTAGGCGCGCTTGTAGTCGAGGCCCGCCTTCACAACCCCTGCACGCACCATCTTGTCGAAAAAGCTTTTCCAGTGCGCATCGCTCATGGCCCCGATCCCGAGCTTCACCGAGTCGCCGGAATCAACGATGCCATGCTCTTTCATCTTGTCGACCGAATAGGCCAGCAGACCATCGGTCATTTCCGGATTTTGAATTTTGATAAGTTCGTTACCTAAACGCCCGTCGCCGTAGAGGTAGTGATACCAACCGATCGCGGATGCGTCGACGAACCGTTGCACCATATCCGCTTTCTTTTCCACCAGCTCGCGTCGCGTTTCGATCAGAGTCGAATACGCATCGAATCCCTGGTCAGCAAGCAGAAACACGACCGGCTTGAACCCCGCCTGACGCTCGATCGCAAAGGGCTCCGACGTGACGTAACCCTGCATCGCTGAGTTTTTGTCGGCGAGGAATGGCTGGGCGTTGAAGGTGTAGGGCTTCACTTTCGATTCACTGAAGCCGAACTCGGACTTGAGCCACTGGAAATACGTGGTCATGCCCTCTTTCGACACGAACAGCGTACGCGTTTTCAAGTCTTCGAATTTCGTCACGTCCGGATGTGCCACAAAAACCTGCGGGTCTTTTTGAAAGCTCGCCGCCACCACCACGGTCGGAATATTGTTTGCAACGGCGTCAAATGATTGCAGCGAATTTGCGCTCATGAAGAAGTCGAGTTTGCCCGCCAAAAGCTGGGTGCGATTGTTCACGTTCGGCCCACCCGGCACGATGATCACTTCGAGCCCGTACTTCTTGTAAGTGCCGTCCGCGAGTGCCTGGAAGAAGCCGCCATGTTCGGCCTCTGCCACCCAGTTGGTCCCGAAAGTGACCCGCTCGAGCGGCTGTGCCTGCGCCGTCCAGGCCATCCCAACAAGCAGAAAAACCGTTGAAATTCTTGGCATTTTCTCAATTTGTCACTGTTTTGGGGGCCCACGCAACTATCCGCCACGCGCCCTTTGAACCTTTTTTTGGCGCCCGCGACCAATGGGTATCGCGGTTTTGACCCCTCCCCAATTCAACCGGATGGAGACCACCATTACGAAGCACCGCAGCCGCTTTGACCGCACTGGTACTCGTAGGCAGCCTCGCCGCCACCAGCGGCGGCGCCCAGGCCCACTCTCACTGGGGCATCGACGTCGGCATCGGTATTGCCGCCGGCGCGCTGCTCAAGGCCGCGGCTGTTTCAATGCCTACGCTTTCCCAGTTTCGTCTTGCCGTCTGGTCACGCGTTATGACCGTCGGAAATGCGCGCAAGATCCAGGTCTGCGCCTACTACTACTGATCAGCTGGATCGGCGCCTGCAACGTCCATCCTCGCGCCGATCTAGAAGACCCGCCCGGCATGTCCCCGTCCGGGCGGGTCACTTCGTTCAGAATCTGACGATTGAGCGAACGCCGGTGACCTGTGCGTCGGGATAACGGATGCCAGTTCCGCTCGGATGCCAGATTGACGTGTAGACCGGCTGAATCGTCCAGCCGGGAACAATCTGAGCAACATAGGTTAGCTCAAGATTGGTCTCATAGTCCCGCGGTGGCGTGAACAGAGTGCCGAAATTGATCTGGTCCTGATCGAAGCCGCGTATGCTGTTGGAGAAGCGGGCGTAGATGACGCTCGCACCAAATCGATCGTTCGGTCTGTTCGGTATCATGCCGCCAAATACAATTCCGCCATCAAGATAGAAGCTGATGTCATTTTGGTTGGATGGGCTGACCCCTCCACGGGCGAATATCGAAATGCCGCTGTCACCGTCGCCACCTTGGGGACGATAGATCTGCTGGTCGATTACACCGTAGATGCCCCAGTCGCCGCGATGCATGAGCGGCATGCCGTTGCTTGCAGGACTAGCGAGCGGAACGCCCACGTTGTCGTAACGCTTGTCGGCGAATTGCCCGAGGTGAGCCCATCCGCCGATTTTCAGCGTCGTCGCGAGGTCAACATCATGTTTGCCGCGATTACGTCGAAATTGCAGCTCGCTCATGATGAACGCCGGATCGCTGACTCGGAAATTGAGACCGTAACGATTGCATGTATCGGGGTCGCCAGAACACGGTGGTGCCGGATCACCATTGAAAATCGCGAGCAGAAGGGATGCGTCTTTGGGAAACTCGTATTTTATCCGCGCGCCGACGGCCGTCAGCGGATACGCCGGTCCGCCGCCCGGCAAATTGGCCGCTGCAATGGTTGGCCAATCGCTTTGCAGGAAGATCTGGCTGAGATCGCTGTAGAAGAACTCGGCATCCGCGGCGAGTTGACCAAATCTGAAGCTGACCGGTCCAACCCAGCGTTCCAGCCACAATTCGGACAGTCGCACCGTGGGTGTGGCTTCTATTGCCGCAATCGTATTCAGGCCGCCGACATAGTCGCGACGGATGCGGCCATCATTGTAAATTCCAAACGCATTGGCGTAGAAGCTCCAGTTCTGCCATCCGGCGAGTTTTTCCAGGTCGACTAGAAGTTGCGCCTCCAGCTTGCCCTGGATGATAGTGCCGGTTCGAATGCCGCCGGACATATTGCCCAGCACGTCATTGGTGGAGATCAGATTGTACGTGACGCCGCGATCGTTGAGCCATTTGCGGTCCCCGTAAAAATCTCCGTAGTACGGCAGGCTCGTCGCGATCGAAGGCACTGTGATTCCGATGCTTTCGGCTTCGCTTTGCGCCCATAGCGGGTCCGCGCCGAGAAAAAGCAGCGCGATCAGGGCATGAGGAAATCGCCCGTGATGCATTGTTATCGGGCGCACGCTGCTTCCTTTTGCATTGCAACGCCCCCCGCAGCTGAATCCTCAAAATTGACGATAGAAAGCTGACAGGCGGATGACCCTTCCTGCCCAAATGCCGTGTGAGCGCAAACAATAGCCGCATAAATGCGCGGGCCCATACGAAAAAGAGCAGCAAAATGCCCTGAATCCGCAGATTTATCAGCCAGAGCGGCAATCCGGAGGAAGACGACGGCAGGTGGCGAACACGCCAATACACACGTCCCGATTTACCGAGGTGAAATGTTTATATCGCGGTTATGCTGAAATGCGCTGACAATTCACTATAACGCTCGCAAATAGAACAAATAGAAGAAGCCCGGGGAAGCAACGAGCTTGGAGCGATTTGGCACATTAGTGGCGCGGCTGAAGCCGCGGTCGCAGGTAACGCGCAACGGCGCCATAGCCGTGGTCGTCCTCATCGCATGTACATGGTTGGTTGTTGCCACGATGACGCGTGCGCCCCACGCCAACGGCGAGGAACAGGCGTCGACTCAGGGTCGCCGCGAAAACGGACTTTTTTACCCGCCCCCGAAGCAGTGGGCATCTCTGACGACCGTGCCGGTCGGCCCGGTCGTATTTCGCAGCGAACACATGACTGAGGGCAAGATTGCCATTGATGAAGACCGCTCGACGCTCGTGTTCTCTCCTTATTCGGGGCGCGTGATCAAACTGCTGGCCAAGCCTGGTGATATGGTGAAGGCCGGCCAACCGCTTTTCACCGTCGAAGCGCCGGACATGGTTCAGGCGCAGAACGATTTCATTGCCGCGATCTCCAACTTGAACAAGACCAAATCAGCGCTCGAGCTCGCAAAAATCGTCGAGCAGCAGAACAAGACCCTTTTTGACTCACGTGCCGGCCCGTTGCGCGATCTGCAGACCGCCCAGGCCAACAGTCGCGCCGCCGAGAACGATGTACGCTCCGGGCAGACTTTGCTGGAGATGACGCGCAATCGTTTGCGTATTCTCGGAATGACGGACGAGGAAATCTCCAAATTCAGCGACACCGGCTCCGTCAGTCCACAGATGACGATCTATTCGCCGATCGCCGGCACCGTCATTCAGCGCAAGGTCGGTCCCGGCCAGTACGTGAACACATCGTCGCAGAATACGAGCGCCAGCGACCCGACATTCATAATCGGTGACCTTTCGACAGTGTGGCTGGTCGCCTATGTCCGCGAGTCAGACGCACCAAGCGTCCGCGTGGGACAGGCCCTTCACTTCAGCGTTCTCGCATACCCAAACCGCATATTCCCGGCAAATATTTCATACGTTGCAACGTCGCTCGATACTGGTACGCGCCGTCTGTTAGTACGTGCAACGATAGACAACTCGCAACGGCTGCTTCGCCCGGAAATGTTCGCGAGCGTAAACATTCTGACCGGAGAAGGAGACAGCTCGCTGGCGGTCCCGCGTGACGCGATCATCTACGATGGAAAAGCGGCCCACGTCTGGATCGCGCGTGACGACAAGTCAGTCGAGCGGCGCGAAATCAAAACCGGTCTGTCCAATGGACAGATGATCCAGGTCCTGGAAGGCCTCCACGAAGGCGAAAACGTCGTCGGCAAAGGCAGCTTGTTCGTCGACCGCGCTGCTGCAGGAAGCTGAAGCATCCATGTTGCGCAGTCTGATGTCGTTCTGCCTGTCGCGGCGGCCACTGGCGATCGTGGGATTCATCTGCTTCGTCGCCGTCGGCTACGCGGCCTTCACAACGCTGAACGTCGAGGCCTATCCCGATCCCGCACCCCCGATCATCGAAATCATCGCGCAATATCCCGGCCAGTCCCCGGAGGAAGTGGAGCGATACGTCACCATCCCGCTTGAGATCGCGGTCGCGAGTACGCCCGGACTCACATATATCCGGTCGAACACCGTGTTCGCTCTCGGCTTCATCCGGCTGCAATTTGAATATGGACGCGACTACAATTTCGTGCGCCAGCAAGTCACCAACCGGCTGAAAGACGCAACGCTGCCCGCAACCGTAACGCCGGTCATATCCCCGGCGGGCGGCATCAGCGAGATCTTGCGCTACCAGCTAAAAGGTCCGCCGGGCATGGACCTGATCCAGCTCAAGACGATCCAGGATTGGGTGGTCGAGCGCAAATTGCGAATCGTTCCCGGTATTGCCGATATCTCGCCGCTCGGCGGTAAAACCAAGGAATACCAGGTCGAAATCGATCTCGACCGGATGCGAGCCTATGGCCTTACTTTGCCGCAGGTCATCAACGCGATCTCGACCAGCAACGCTAACGTCGGCGGCCGGACGATCGCGATCGGCGAGCAGTCAGTCAACGTGCGCGGCGTCGGCGTGCTGGGCTCGATCAGCGACATCAACAATATTGTGGTGAGTCAGCAGGGCGGACTGCCCGTATTGCTGTCGGACATCGCGCGCAACCAGATCGGGTACACGCCGCGGCTGGGGATCGCCGCCCGCGACAACCAGGACGACATCCTCTTCGGCATCGTTCTGATGCAGAAATTGGAACGGACGATGGACGTGGTGACGCGAGTCCGCGCGGCCATCGAACGCATCAACAATGACGGCAGCCTGCCCCCGGGTGTCAGGATCGAGCCTTACTACGATCGAGGCGATCTGGTCGCGATCACCGTGCGCACGGTGATGCACAATATGCTGTTCGGCATTACGCTGATCTTTCTCATTCAATGGATTTTTCTAGGAAACCTGCGCTGCGCCCTCATCGTATCGGCGACAATTCCTGTCGCCCTGTTCCTTGCGGTCATCATCACCGTGCTGCGCGGTGACTCCGCTAACCTGTTATCGGTCGGGGCAATCGACCTCGGTATTATCGTCGACGGCACGGTCATCATGGTGGAAAATATCTTCCGCCATCTCGCGTATCACGCGGCGCGTCACCCGAACGATGTTAGCCGCGGAGACCGGCTGCATCGAATTCTCTCGGCTGCCGTTGAGGTGGACAAGCCAATCTTCTTCTCTGTGGTCATCACCATTGCAGCGTTTCTGCCGCTTTTCACGATGCAAGGCGTCGAAGGGCAGATATTCGGGCCGATGTCGCGTACCTACGCCTACGCCCTGCTCGGCGCAGTGATCGCGACTTTCACGGTGACACCAGTGATGGCCTCACTTCTGTTGCCTGACAGGGTAACGGAGGTTGAGACCTTTCTCGTGCGCCACATTCGCAGCGTGTACGAGCGCGTTCTCGTCCTGGCGGTAAGGAACGCGCGCATAGCGGCCACGATTGCACTCGCCTTTCTCATTCTCTGCGGCGGGCTCGGGATGCGGCTGGGTACGGAATTCCTGCCCAAGCTGGAAGAGGGGAATCTCTGGATCCGCGCGCTGCTCCCGCCCACGATTACGCTCGATGCAGGTCGGGACACTGTTAATAAGATCCGCGCGGTGATCGCAAGTTATCCGCCGGTGCGAACCGTCGTCTCAGAGCAAGGCCGCGGCGAAGACGCCACTGACCCGGACGGATCGTTCGTTGCCGAATTTTTCGTGCCGCTCAAACCGTTTGAAGAATGGCCCGCGGGTCTGACCAAACCAAAACTGGTGAAGGAACTGTCAGCACGCCTTGAAAGCGAATTCATCGGCATCGATTTCAATTTCTCGCAATACATCCAGGA
>DASRAF010000324.1:0-2586 GCA_035638295.1 Pseudolabrys sp. | reverse complement strand
GTAGTCCATGAATAAGACGGGGTCTCGTTTGGTCTCCGACAGCGCATGGCATTTGTTGCAGCGGGCCTTGGTGTTGAAAAGTTCCCAGCCGCGCTGAGCCGAAGCATCGATTGCGTTTTTGTCGCCGACGATGAAGCGGTCGAAGGGAGAATTGAATGAAACCAGAGTGCGTTCGTAGGATGCGATCGCGCGCACGAGATCCTGGCTATTGATCGGCCGGCCGAATACTCGCTTGAACGCCTGCTGATATTCGTCGATCGCCGCGAGGCCGGTAACCGCGGCGTTCAAATTCGGTTGACCCATCTCGATTGGGTTGATGATCGGGAGCGCGGCTTGATCCTCGAGCGTCTTTGCCCGGCCGTCCCAGAACTGTGCCTTGTTGTAGAGAGCGTTCAGAATGGTCGGCGCATTTCTTTGTCCAACCTGACCGCGGATACCTACAGACGTTGGCTTTCCGTCGGTGAATGCGCGATCTGGATTGTGGCAACTGGCGCAAGCGACGCTCCCATCCGCGGATAGACGACCGTCGAAAAATAATTTCTGACCGAGGGCGATTTTTTCCGGCGTTTGCGGATTATCCGGTGGGATTGCCGCCTGCGTCAGATCGACCGGCAGACCCACCTGCTGAAGTGATCGCGGTTCTGCCAGTGAACCGATCTTGGGAATTGGCGGTTGAACCGCTTTTGGCGGTGTGGTTGCCGCCGTGGCGCAAAGGATAATCATCACGCCAACGACGAAGGTCGAGACAGCGAATAAGATTTTTTTTCTGTCAGAATCACACATCGCAGGTCTCCTTAAGAGCGGTTTGAGTGCTTCAGCGGCTGCTTTGTTGCAACACGGCCTGATCGCTCCCAATTGGGATTACGACGAGATAACGGTGCTCGGGCTGTTGACCGGCTGTGCTCCCCGGCGTCGCTACGACAGTTCGCAAAGGACCGATGGCCTGCGCGATAGCCGCCCCACTCGGATTGGCTGTGAATTTGGTCAGTCCGACTTTCGTGGCATCGGGTCTTGTCAGCGAATCGACTAGAAAGAGCTGATACTCCTGGCCCGGTTTCAGGCCGGCAACGGCAATCTGCAATAAATCGATCACTCCGAGCGAGTTGACGGCAACGGTAGCGCGCGCATTCGAGCCTGCTACGGAGGGCGGCAGCATCTCTATATGCACCGCCTCACCCGCGACACCGAGTGGCACCAAGTTGGAAGTGCCATCGCCGGTTGGAACCGCGCCCGGCACATAAACCAGAGCTTGCGTCGTCTGTCCAATTGGAATGTTGGCGATCACCTTGTTGCTCAAGGTGTCGATTGCGACGGCATGTTGGCCGTTTTCCAAGGCAACGTACACTCGGTTTCCGTCTCCCGAGGGCCAAATGCCGTGCGGTAGATCTCCTACGGGAATGGTGGCGACCAACTCCGGTTTCGCACCCCGGCGGTACGCCTTCACTTCATTTGTCCCGCCGATAGTCAGGTAGGCGAATTTGCCGTTGCGATTATTCGCGAAGTTCACATGATTCGTAATCGGTCCGGTGTCGAGCAGCGCAATCTGTTCGAACGGCGGTTTGGCCCTGAACACCTGGACCTTGCCGATGTCCTTGAGCGTTATCCAGACCTCATCGTTTTCCGGACTCACCGCAATGTTGGGGCAGAAGGGACTGGCCTGCGGTACGCGCTTAATGATCTGATGGGATGCCGTGTCAATCACCGCTAATTCGGGAGTGAAACTCGAGCAGACGAAGCCGTAGCGGCCGTCGGTACTAAAAATCGTCATTCCCGGACCGTTCGCCAACCGAACACCCCTTATTTCTTTCATCGCCTTCGGATCGATCACCGAAACGTAGTCCTCTCCCCGGACAGTGACCCACAATTCGCGGCCATTGGGCGTAAAGAACGCCTCGTGCGGCGAACGCCCTACGTAAACAGTGCCCCTTACCTTATTCGTCGCCGTGTCGATTAACGTGACTGAGTTCGAGGCGATTGACACGACCGCGAGTGTCTTCGAGTCGGGCGAGTAGCCGAGGCCATGGACTAGCAGCTGACCTTTATAGAGAGCGCCCAAGGCGCCGGGCACGGGATCCCCAAGCCGGATCACGCCGAGGAGCTTGTTGGCGGCCGGATCGATCACCGAAACCGTGTTTGAAGTCTGGTCCGCCGCGTAAACCCGATCGCGGCTAGAGATTGGAATGTCTGCTCGACCCCACGGCGCTTGCTGCGCAAACGCGGAAGACAGGAAACACACAAACGCTAATGCGCAAATTGGTATTAGTTTCATCTTCAGGCTCCTCCTTTGAAAAGGTTGCTAAATGAGTTCTCTCACTTTAAAGCACTGGCCTCCAATTCCGTCATTCCAGCAGGGAGCGCTGGAATCCAGGTCGACACGGACGTCTCCGAAAGCATCCTTGCGAATCTGGATGCCGGCTATCCATGCCGGCATGACGAAAGGCGGCATTTTTCATCGTCCGTAGTTGAGAGTGGGCCTTTGCGCATTCGCATTATTTCGCTGCTTTAACCACAGTTGCATCAGCTGAATTTCCGACTGCTGGTCGGTGATAATCTCCTGGGCGAGCCGGCGCATCTGCGGGTCTTTAC
>DASRAF010000323.1:0-10533 GCA_035638295.1 Pseudolabrys sp. | reverse complement strand
GCGTCCGCCGTAGCCCGACTCCACGGCGGCGAACTGACTCTTACAGACAATAATCCAGGTCTCAAAAGCATCATTGCCTTGCCGAGGGGAGGGCCGGTACAGATTGGTGGATGAAACGTCCCACCAAAAGCCGCCCACCTCGGAAATCGGCCGCCCATAAACCTGCATCGCAGGCAGGCATAGATGCTGTGAAACTCGCAGACCGTATCGCGAGCGCGCCACCGCTGTTAGACAAAAAGAGCGCTCACGCGCGAGTCGCGGGTTGGCTCTCAGAGCTTTCCTCAAAGGATGTGAGGCCAATCGAAATCCTTCTGCGCGACAAGCCGGTCATCCGGACGCTATTAGAAGGCCTCGCCGAAAGCTCTGCTTATCTGTGGGATCTCGCGAGTCGTGAGCCAGGGCGGCTGCTGCGGTTGCTGCAAGCAGATCCTGACGAACATTTTCGTGCTCTTCTGGCCCAGGGTGTTCGCGCCGTCGCGACATGTAAAGACGAACCCGAGGCAATGCGGTTGTTACGTCGCATGAAAAGCGAAGCCGCGTTGCTGATTGCGCTTGCCGATATTGGCGGTGTTTGGCCGATCATGCGCGCAGCACGTGCCCTTACGGACCTTGCCGACACGGCCGTAGATGCTGCTGTGCGGTTTTGCCTGGCCGAGGCTGCTCGCGCCGGGAAGCTGGTGGCAAAGGACATCACCAATCCTCAAGCCGGAAGCGGCTATATAGTGCTGGCAATGGGCAAGATGGGCGCGTTCGAGCTCAATTACTCAAGCGACATAGATCTCATTGTTTTATATGACCTCGCCGCGTCTGGGCTGACAGCCGACGCTGAGCCGTCGACTCTCTTCGTCCGGATTACGCAGCGTTTGGTGAAGCTCCTTCAGGAAAGAACAGCCGATGGCTACGTATTCCGCACGGATTTACGCTTGCGGCCGGATCCTGCGTCCACGGCAATTGCTATTTCTACCGAGGCTGCGGTTTCTTATTACGAGAGCGTTGGACAGAACTGGGAAAGAGCGGCCATGATAAAGGCCCGCGCTTGCGCCGGTGACATTGTCGCAGGCGAAGCGATGCTCAATTCTATCTCACCATTTGTTTGGCGAAAGTATTTGGATTTCGCTGCTGTTGCTGACGTCCACGCAATGAAGCGGCAGATCAACGCCTATCGAGGGCACGCGGAGGTGGCCGTTGAAGGCCACAATATAAAGCTTGGGCGTGGTGGTATTAGAGAGATTGAATTTTTCGCCCAGACTCAGCAGCTAATCGCCGGTGGCCGCAATCCATCGTTGCGCGATCGAGATACTCTCACGACGCTAGACAAACTTTGTGAAGACAAGTGGATTGATCAGTCAGCTCGCGATGCAATGAAGGAAGCATATTGTTTTCTTCGTTCGGTCGAACACCGTTTGCAAATGATGAACGACGAGCAAACACAAACGTTGCCGGCAGAGCGCGCGGGGGTTGAGGGTTTTGCCCGTTTTCTGGGTTTTTCCGATCGCGATGCCTTTGCAAAAGTTCTGCTCGGGCATCTCGATAAGGTGCAGAGCTACTACGCTCGCCTGTTTGAGAAACAATCAGACGCTGATCGTCCCGCCTTGGCATTCCCGCGAGAGGCCGATGATCACAAAACGCTCGACCGCCTTGCCGAGCTGGGATTCCGCGCGCCGCTCGAGGCGTCAAACATCATTCGACACTGGCTAAGTGAGAACCATCGCACACTTAGAGGTGAAACGGCGCACAGCCACATCGAGGTTTTGCTGCCGGCATTGCTGGAGCATCTGGCTCGGACTGATAATCCGAACGCCACGCTGGTACTTTTCGATCATTTCCTGACGAATTTGCACCGGCCGGCGCGACTCCTGTCTTTGCTCCGACAGAACCCCGACCTTATAGCGCTCATTGTTCTGGTGCTCGGCATCGCACCCCGTTTGGGCGATACGCTTGCCCGTCATCCGCAGGTCATGGATGCGTTGGTCGATCCGAGCTTTTTTGGGAGCCTCCCGGATGAGTTCTATCTGGGGCAGCGGTTCGAAACTGCACTTGCGCAGTCACGCCACGATGAAGACTTGCTCGAACGCATACGCATGCTCGGCCTTGAGTACATGTTTCTCATCGGCGTGCGGATTCTGTCGGGGACTGTCACAGCGCGACAAGCCGGTGAGGCATATGCTCGTCTGGCTGACGCTGTAATACGTGCTGTGCATCGCGCGATTGGTGACAATTTTGCCGCCGCCCACGGCCACATGCGTTCAGAGGAAACCGCGGTCGTGGCTCTCGGAAAGTTGGGCGGCTATGAGATGACCGCGACATCGGATCTTGATCTCATTCTGATCTACGATTTCAACGATAAACATCCGGAATCCGGTGGTGCGCGGCCCCTCTATGGGGCGCAATATTTTGCCCGCCTAACCCAACGTCTTATCAATGCGCTGACCGCGCAGACGAATTACGGAGCCCTTTATCAAGTGGACATGCGATTGCGTCCATCCGGCCGCGCCGGGCCACTTGCGACGCAGGTCGATGGATTTGCCGCGTATCAGGAAACGGAGGCCTGGACCTGGGAGCACATGGCGCTCACCAGGGCGCGCGTCGTCTCTGCTTCACCGGCATTCAGGACCCGCATCGAGAGGGTCATTCGGGGAATATTGTGCCAGCCACGCGATGAGGCATTGATTGCAGGGGACGTCGTGGAAATGCGCTCAGCCATTGCCAAGGAAAAAGGCTACAAGGAGCGGTGGGATTTAAAGTACGTTGCCGGTGGATTAGTCGACATTGAGTTCATTACTCAATACTTGCAGCTCGTTCATGCCCACCGAGTGCCTGACATCCTCGACACGTCTACGGCGCGCGTACTCGACAAAGCTTGGTCATTGCGAGTGCTGACGGCGAAGGACGCGGAAGTCCTTCGACCGGCTGTGGAGCTTTACCAGGATCTCACACAGATTCTCCGACTGTGCCTGCCAGGCAAGTTTGACCCAAAAACCGCTGGATCAGGCCTCTCGCGGCTTCTGGCCAGAGCAGCCGATGTGCCGGATTTCGCCGCGCTCGAGGCCACGGTGATTGATACACAAGCCAAGGTGCGGGAGAGTTTCGTCCGGATTCTGGGGAAAGAACCTTGAGACCGCTACGCCGCCTCGTCCTTCGGTAGAAGACACTGAGGTTCGAACGGCAGGCGTACGATGACCAGCGTCCCTTTACCGAGCGTTGACCGGATTTGCATGGATCCGCCATGCAGCTCGATCAAGGATTTCGATATTGCGAGCCCTAGGCCCGATCCCTGGTGGCTTTTGGTCAGCTGACTTTCAACCTGCTCGAATGGACGGCCAAGTCGCGCAAGGGCATCTTTGGCGATGCCGATGCCGCTGTCCAAGATGGCGAGCGTTATGCAACGATCGCTCGCCCGCCCGCGTACAGTGACATGCCCCCCGTAGGGAGTAAATTTTACAGCATTCGAAAGCAGATTCAGCGCAATTTGTTTAAGCGCGCGCCGATCCGCGCGTAACCGGAGTTCGGGCGATATCTGCGCCGTTAGCTGTAGTTGCTTGTCCTGAGCGCGTGCTGCGACAACACGCATAGCTTCTGCCAGTAAAGAATCAAGATTGAGATCCTCGAAATCAAGTCGTATGCGCCCAGCTTCGATTTTGGACATGTCGAGAATGTCGTTGATCACTTCAAGCAAATACTGACCGCTACCGCGAATGTCGCCGCAATATTCGTGATATTTTTCGGCGCCAAGAGGCCCAAACATCCCGGATTCCATAATTTCGGAAAATCCGATGATCGCGTTTAAAGGTGTGCGCAGCTCATGACTCATATTGGCTAGAAATTTCGATTTCGCCTGGTTTGCTTCTTCAGCGCGAGTTTTTTCTTGAGCATATTTTTCGGCAAGTTCCGCCAAACGCTGTTGTGAGGCGCGTAGGTCGGCAACGGTTGCCATTAGGCGTTTTTCGCTGTCGACCAGTTTTTCTTCGTGGGTCTTAAGGGCCGTGATGTCCGTGCCGACCGACACATAACCGCCGTCTTTCGTGCGCCTTTCACTGATATGTAGCCAACGACCGTCTTCGAGCTGCGCCTCAAACGTGCGTGCGCCAGGGATGCTTGGCCCGCCGGTGATAACTTTGTTGCGCACGACGGGCTTGCTGCCTGCGGCAACCACAGACTCGAACGACGCACCAACCGTGATTGCTTCGTCGGGCAGACCATGCAGTTCCTGAAAATTGGAGTTGCATAGCACGAGACGATTTTCGGCATCCCACAAGACGAAGGCTTCGGGGATGGTTTCGATTGCGTCGCGCAATCGCATATCGGCCGCGACAGTTTTTTGGACTAGATTTTTTTGCTCCGTGATGTCAACGGCAATGCCGATTAGATGCAGGCCGGGTTCGCCAGGTTGACGAACCAATTCGCATCGTGCGCGCAGCCACACCCAGTGGCCGGACGCATGACGCATTCTGAAAGCGTGATCGATCGTGGTTGTCGTCGCGTCGGCGAGCTCAGCCGCAAGCTGGTAAAGGCGAACGTCGTCGGGGTGCACCAGCGCGTTGACATCGCCGAATGACAGTAAATCGTCTTTTGCGTTGAGACCCAGAATCTCGAACATGGATTGCGACCAGAAAATGCGGCCTAGAGCCAGATCCCAATCCCATAAGCCACAGCGACCGCGATTGAGCGCCGTATCAATTCGAGTTCGGACGGTTTCGTAGATCAGGTCGGCCTCTCGAGCTCGTGTCGCTTGCCAGTGAAAAGCAAATCCAAGAATGAGGACGACAAAGCCAGTGGTGGCGGAGAGGGTTACGGTGAGGGTGGTCAGTGATCGCCAACCAGCAAGCGCTGCGTCCCGCGATTGCACAATGGCGAGCTGGCCAAAAGGCGCGTTGAGCATGCGGACGGTCGCGAGCGCGCGAGTCTCATTTGGCAGAAGGATTTCAAGGACACCTGCGCCGGCGCCGAATGTCGTGAGTGGTTGAGCAGGGCCCAGTAGGTCGACCAATCGGCGCCCGACGGAGTCACCGCCGGTCGGATTTTCCGCTGCGACCACCCCCTCGGCATTGGTCAAGAAGAATCGCCGCCCGGCGGCAGCAGACCACGGTGGCAAGACGCGCGTCAGGATGATCTGAGGTTGATCTACAACGGCTGCGGCACTGTTGAGAGGTCGTTGCAGTCGCTCGGCGGCAAAATCAGCCACCGCTTCAAGGGATAGCATCTCGTCGGTGAGGGTTTGGCGGCGGTGGTCGAGCACCTGTACAAGGGCCCCGACGCAGATTGTCGCGAGGAACGCGATAATCAGAACCGGGACGGCACGTCGCAATAGCGGCTCTGCGGTCAGGAGCCTCCGATACGCCGGGTTGGCGATCGATTGCGCGAGGCCCTTAATAGAATCGGCATGTGCAGACGCACTCGCCACATCGGCGCGCGCCATAGAAGGCCTCCGTTCGGAATTTCCCCTGTCACCCTCGAGACGGAAGGATGTGCCGCATCGCTTCCCGAATCACTTGTCGATTGGAATCGATGGACGCTGATTTGTCGAGAGTCCGATGAGTCAATTGTTTAAAAATTGTTACCCACGACAGATTTTGAAGGCCCTATTTCTATGGCCCAACTCTCAAGATACCGCCAAGGCACGTTCGACGATATCGGCCAAGTCGCGGGAAATGCCTGGGTTGGATTTCATGCGGGCGAGGGCCGCTTCCGCCTTCGTGCGACGTCCAGGTTCGAGCGTCCGCCAGGTTCGGAAGGCAGTTGCAAGTCGTGCCGACACTTGGGGGTTTTTCGGATCCAGAGCAAGCACGATATCGGCAATGAAATTGTAACCGGCGCCATCAGCTCGGTTGAATTGGGTTGCATTGCCCTGCGCAAATGCGCCGATCAGCGCGCGAATCCGGTTCGGATTGGCGAGCGAAAATGCTGGGTGCGTGGTTAAATTGCGTACCTTCTCGAGCGTTTCTGGCCGCGGAATGGTCGCCTGCAGCGCAAACCATTTGTCTATGACAAGCGCGTCGGCAGCATAGCGTGCGTAGAAATGGTCTAAGGCCCTTTGCCGTTCCGGTGTGTCGTGCAAGCAAAGAGTTCCGAGCGCGGCCATGCGGTCTGTCATATTGTCTGCCGTTTCGTACTGTTTGGATGCCCGAGCAATGTCGCCAGGTTGGCCTGTTGAGGCGAGTAGATCGACTGCGACATTCCGCAGAGCGCGCCGCCCGGCGCTCTTCGCGTCAGGGGAGTAGCCGCCGGCAACCTGCGTACGATCGTGGACCGTGCTGAGCGCCGCGCGGAGCCGCTCCCCAACAGAGCTGCGGAAAATCGATCGAGCACGGAAAATCAGGTCGGGATCGATGTCGCGGCCGATTTCGCGGGCAATGTCACCCTCACCGGGCGGGACAAGCGCGAGCGCAATAAAGGCGGGCTCCAGTGCAGGGTCCTCGACGATGCTTGCCAGAGCGGCGATCAATTGGTTGTCGACCCGCGTCGCTTGACCGGAACGCAAGGCCCCCACGTTGTCGATGAGCAGACGCATCGAGATCGTTTGTACGGCCTGCCAGCGGTTGAACGGGTCGCGGTCGTGTGCTGCGAGAAAAACCAGGTCATCGGCCGAAAGACCGTTGATGAGCTTGATTGGCGCCGAGAAACCCCGATTGATTGACAGGACAGGAGGTTCGTCAACATCGACGAACTCGAACGTTGCGGCAGCGTCAGCTAAAATCACCACGGCGCCGCCGATCGATCCGTCGGCAGATACCTTAAGGGGCAGGTCGCGGCCATCCTTGCCGACTAGGCCAAGCGATAGTGGAACGACCATTGGTTGCTTGGTCGGCTGACCTGGTGTCGGCGGTACGATTTGTTTGCAGTTCAGTGTGTAGGTCCGACGGGCCGCATCGTAATGACCGCGGGTTGTCACTTCGGGTGTGCCTGCCTGACTGTACCAGCGCATAAATTGCGTCAGGTCCCGTCGGCTGGAATCGGCAAAGCATTGGATGAACTGTTCGACGGTGGCAGCCTGACCGTCGTGGCGTGCGAAATAAAGATTCATGCCGGCGCGGAAATCTTCGCGGCCGATCATGGTCTGCACCATTCGTACCAGCTCTGCTCCTTTTTCATATATCGTCGTCGTGTAGAAGTTATTGATTTCCTTATAGGTATCCGGTCGCACTGAGTGTGCCAAAGGTCCAGCGTCTTCGACAAATTGCGTTGCGCGGAGACCGCGCACATCAGCAATTCGCTTTACGGGCCTTGAGCGCATGTCGGACGAGAACTCCTGGTCCCGGAAGACCGTGAGACCTTCCTTCAGACAAAGCTGAAACCAATCACGACAAGTGATCCGGTTGCCTGTCCAATTGTGGAAGTACTCATGTGCAATGACGGCTTCAATGTGCGCAAAATCAGCGTCGGTCGCGGTGTCCGGACTGGCCAATACATATTTGTCGTTAAAAATATTTAGTCCCTTGTTTTCCATGGCCCCCATGTTGAAGTCGGACACGGCGACGATCATGAAAATGTCGAGATCGTATTCGCGCCCAAAAGCTTGCTCGTCCCACCGCATCGCTCGTTTGAGCGAATCCATGGCATAGGCAGTTAGTTGCTGTTTGCCATGTTCCACGAAGATCTGGAGCACCACATTGCGTCCGGACATGGTGGTGAACTGATCTTCGACGCATGCAAGATCACCTCCGACCAGTGCAAACAGGTAGGATGGTTTTGGATGTGGATCGTGCCAGACCACAAAGTGCCTCCCATTCGGGAGTTCGCCACGCTGTTCAAGATTGCCATTCGAGAGCAATACGGGGGCTTCCCGTTTGTCGGCTTCGATACGAGTCGTATAGACGGCCATTACGTCAGGCCTGTCCGGAAAGTAGGTGATACGGCGAAAGCCCTCGGCCTCGCACTGGGTGCAATAGCTACTTTTTGAACGATACAGGCCTGACAGCTGAGTATTGGCCGTTGGGTCTACGACCGTTTCAATTTCGAGCGCGAAGCGGCCGTTTGGAGGTTGTGGAATCGTAAGACGGTCGGAGGTGACAACATAGCTGTCAGAGGGCAACTCCGTTCCGTCGAGCTTGAGCGAAACCAGCGAAAGTTCGTCGCCGTCCAGAATGAGTGGGGCTGAAGCGGCCTGTGGGCTCGGCCTGAGGACCAATGTCGCGCGGACTCGTGTCGCTGTGGGATGCAGCGAAAAATCCAACGAAACTGTCTCTACAAGCCAGTCAGGTGGACGGTAGTCCTTGAGACGAATGGGCTGGGCGATATCGGTGCGCATAGGATTTGATTTAGGATGTCCTGTGCTCAATTGGAAGAAATAAGAGCGATGCAGACGATGCAGGCCATGGTGCTCGATCGGCCGCGCATGCCGCTGGTTTTGCGTGAAAGGCCACTACCCGCACCAGGGGTCGGGGAGATCGTAGTAGAAATAAAGGCATGTGGCGTATGTCGCACGGACTTGCACGTGGTGGATGGGGACTTGTCCCATCCGAAGTTACCGATCGTGCCCGGCCACGAAATTGTTGGGCGGGTCTTTGCGTTAGGAACCGGACAGAGCGGATTTGCGGTAGGCGAGCGCGTCGGTATTCCGTGGCTAGGTTCTACGTGCGGAATCTGTCCGTACTGTCAGAGTGGTCGGGAAAACCTCTGCGATGTCCCGGTGTTTACGGGCTACACCCGGGACGGAGGTTTTGCCACCCACGTGGTTGCCGACGGGCGCTTTTGCATTCCGTTAGGGGAGCGTGGTGAAGACACGCAGATTGCGCCGTGGCTTTGCGCAGGACTTATCGGCTGGCGAAGCTACCGGATGGCGGGGGAGGGGCAGACGCTTGGTCTCTACGGTTTTGGCGCAGCGGCGCATATTCTGATCCAAGTTGCGACGCGACTCGGCCGTCGTGTACTTGCGTTTACCCGTCGTGGCGACGAGGCAGCGCAAAATTTTGCGCGCTCACTTGGAGCTGTCTGGGCAGGTCCTTCCGACCAGCCGCCGCCTGAACCGCTCGACTCGGCAATAATCTTCGCACCGGTCGGCACCCTGGTTCCAATTGCACTCAAGGCCGTGAAGAAGGGCGGGCGTGTGGTCTGTGGCGGAATTCATATGTCAGATATTCCGGCGTTTCCCTACGCGTTGCTGTGGGAAGAGCGGTCGATAATGTCTGTGGCGAATCTCACGCGCAACGATGCGAGAGAGTTTCTGGACATTGCACAAAAATCTGACGTGAAGTGCCAAGTCAGGGGCTATCCTCTTGCAACAGCTAATGACGCATTGGCGGACATGCGCGAAGGCCGGCTGCAGGGTGCTGCAGTTCTTATCCCCTGATTGAGCGTTCAGCGTATTGGCTCGGCATGCCCAACTACGCGCTTGATCGACGGCGATCGCTGTTTCAATGCGCGCTCCAGCGCGTCGACATTTTCGTGCGCGCTCTGGACGCTCAATTGCGGGTCCACGCGACAGTGAAAATTGACGATCTCGCCCTCATCCGTCTCGCGCACACGAACGTTGTGGACGTCGCGAATATTACCGCCTTGGGCTGCAAGCTCGGACAGTGTCATTTCCACCGCTTTGATGCGCTCCAGCGGTGCTTCGCACCCGGAGGCGTCCGGTGGCTGTAGCGGCTCGATGTGCGTTTCGACCTCAACACTTGAGCCGAGTTCAGTCGCGATGGCGCTTTCCAATCCGTCGGCCATTTCATGGGCGGCGCGTAGTGAAAGTCTTCCGTCTACTTCGAGGTCAAGCGAAACCGCTAGTTTGTCTCGCAACTCGTGAACCGTAACGTGGTGCACGGCTAGCGCGCGGTTGCGCGCAATGACCATGACGCGATCGAGAATCGTCTCGTTGTTGAGAGCTACGGGATCCGTTGTGACGACCGGTTCGGCGCCCGGAATTTGCTGGCGCAGCGCAGCTGCAACTTGGTCTTTCAGCGCGCTCACACGATCAAGCGGCAGGGTACGGCTGACTGCTAGCTGAAGATCGATGAATGTCTGCTGACCGACCGCACGCGCGCGAACCTGTTCAACTCGGACTACTCCCGGAATACGTTCGGCAATGTTTGCAATCTTGGTAGCCGCGCCCGGGGGCGCGACATCCGTGAGCGTATCGATTGTGCGCTTGCCCAGCCGCCAGCCGGCAACACAGACCAAAATTGCCACGACCAGGGCAGCCATGGAATCCGCCCAAGCCAACCCGAAGTGCACGCCGACCAAGCCTATCAAAACCGCAAGTGAGGACCAAAGATCGGACGAAAAATGTAGGGCATCGGCTTCTAGCGCGTGGCTCGACGTCTTTTCTGCGGTATATGAAAGCGCGCGGGCTCGGAAGAAATCAATGATGATCGATGCCAGAACAACTCCGAACGCCCAAATGGTCGCCTCGACCGCGTGGCCACCGTGTACAACCAGTCGGTTGAAGGCTTCCCAGATCACAATGCCAGACAGCAGGAATAGCAAAGCAGTTTCAGCGAGTGCAGAAACTGCTTCGACCTTCCCGTGACCGTAGTGGTGCCCTTCATCTGCCGGCTTGCCCGAGATCCGCACGGCGACATAGGTCATGACCGTAGCGCCGAGGTC
>DASRAF010000322.1:0-5969 GCA_035638295.1 Pseudolabrys sp. | reverse complement strand
CGCTTTAGGGCGGCTTCAATCTGATGGATTTCCGTAGTCTCGGTCTTTTTTATAACTTCGAGCGCTTCTTGATTTTCAAGTTCAATGGCTTGGTCCTCCGAATCAGCAGGGAGCGGTTTGTGTAATTCGCGGTCGACCTTCACAAGGTGCGTCCTCAGTTCTGAAAGGCGCGCCTTTAGCGCCTTTGCGGTTTCTTCATGCTCGTTCATGTCTCGTTGCATCCAATTGCATTGAAGGGAGTGGTCCCGACCAAAAAGTACAAATGCGCTGATAGCTAGATCAAGGTCAAAGGACGTCATGATCCTCCTATTGCTAGAGGAGATACGGGCCGATGTCCGAGATAGGGTCAGATTCGGTCATTCGGCGATGTCGGTGCCGCTCGCCTGAGGGCGTGCCGCACCGAGAACCCGAGGCTGGGGAAACACCTTATCGGTGTTGTGTCTGACGACCGCGTAGCATTCACACGAGATGTCTTCGAGCGCCGCGCGATCGACGATGTGGATGAGACCGCGGCGGTAGCGGATGAGGCCGGCGCTCTGCAGTAGGCGCGCCGCGATGGTGACGGTGGTGCGGCGCACGCCGAGCATCTGCCCGAGAAACTCCTGCGTCAGCGGGATCGCATCGCCGTCGACGCAATCGTGCGTTTGCAGCAGCCAGCGGCAAAGCCTCGACTCCAGCGCATGAAGCGCGTTGCACGCGACCGACTGTTGGACCTGCGCCAGCAGCAGATCGTTGTAGCGCACGACGAGGTCGCGGATGGTGGGGCATTCCTGGGCAGCGGCATGAAACTGGGCAGCCGCGAGCCACGCGGCCGATCCCGGCAACTGGACGATCGCCCGGCCGAAGGTCCACCTTGCGCCCAGGGCGGCGCTGGCGCCGATGACGCCCCTGCGTCCGATGGTTGCGGTTTCGACCGTCGCGCCGCTCTGCATGACCGCCACCAGCGAGACCATGCCGGTATGCGGGAAATAAACGTGCTCGATCTCTTCGCCGACGTCATGCAGCATCACGCCGCGCTCGAGCGTGATCGTGCGCAGATGCGGCGCCAGCAAAGAAAAGTCGTGCGGCGACAACGTGGCCAGGAAGTGGTTGAAGCGTCCGTGCTCGAGCTGCCGGGCAAGGGGGGGCGTGCCGTATGGCATCGGTGTCGCTCCTGCTTCAAAACGGCGCCCCACTCGCCGATCAAGTCACGCGAAAATGCCTTCTCGCTAGCAACTCCCTCCGAGCAATCGGTCTACGCTCAAAAAGGTTCCAATCAAATACAGCAGCGGACGCGAGCATATCACCCGTCGCGCAGCGGAACCAGATCGCAGGCGAACGCCGCGGCGGGCGGTTTGCGATGCGGTAAGCGCCGATCTTGTCGGCTAGTAAGCTGTGGCAAGGCGGGCGCGCGCCACGATGCGGCCGGCGCGAAGCCGTATGTTTTCGCTGGCAAGATAGAGGGATGAAAGCTCCTCGCGCAGCCGTCGATTATGTTCGAGCAATTGTGCGGTGTGCCTATTGGTCGCCGACATCTGCTGAACGATTGACGATCGGTCCGTCGAAGCAGCCCGCTGCCAGGCGACCGTCGGGGTCGGTCGAGTTGGCCTCAATTCCGCTTGCTCGCCGCTAGGCTCTTGCGCGTCGAGCGTCACGATTTCGAGCGCAGGGTGGCCTATGGGAGTGCGGAAGAATTGGCCCTCGTTGTCGGCCACCTGCAGGAACCAGCTCGCCCACCGCCTCGAATTGCTTCCGGCTTCGGGATTGGCCAAGTCGCGCACGACCGCCAACGCCTCCTCGCGCGCCGCCGATCGGTTCGGCAACTCGACGCCTTCCTCGTCCGGCAAGACGCGTTGCCCGAACCTGAGATGGAAAAAATAGCGCGGCATGTTGTCTTCCCTTCAACTAGCAAGCCGCAGTTCAAGAGCAAGCCGTGCGTCTCTATTTCGTTCCAGATATGAGCCGCATGCAACCATAAAAATTACCGCTGAGTCGGCGATCGAACAGACGCGCGCGGCTGTCGGCTTCTCGTCAGACCGATAAAAGAGCGATCGTTGGGCTGTCTCTGCCTTGGCGATCCATTAACCTGTGTTGAACGACCTCGATTCAGAACGATTCAGATCTACCCCAAAGGATCTGCCGGCGCTTTCGGGCGGGGCTACGATGAGCCAGCAATCCTCTCTTACGCAATCAGCTCATTCTGTCCGACAAGTGCTGACGGCCTACAGGTCTTAGCGGGATAGCCAAAGGCCGGGGCGTCGGTTTGTTCGTCCGTAATCACCGTGAAAACGAGATACGAAAACAGTCCTGCGGGTGCCGGCACCCGATATCGGAATGCCGTTTGAAGTGCAGAGTGCAGTTTCAAGCGCAGGAACTTTCCCCACACAGCAGCGTTGCTCGTCCGGTCTTGTTGTCAATTCATAGAGTCAGGAAGCCAACACTTCGATGAAGCAGCAGTGCAGTTAAGGCACGGGTCTTTTGATAAGGGAACCATGCGTCCTGGATTCATTGTTCTGCTTTTTGCTCTGTCCTTTCCTGCTCACGCACAAGAGGGTTATCTCGGGTCGGGCCACGACAAGTGGCATCAAAGCTTCTACAGGATGTTGCAGCGCCCCGATGGCAAAGGCTCGTGTTGCAACCTCACCGACTGTCGTCCGACTTCCGGCCGGACCGTCGATGGACATTATGAGGTGAAGGTCAACGGAGCCTGGGTTTCCGTCCCGCAAACCAAAATTATACGTCAGGCCGCGCCGGACGGTGGCTATCACGTTTGCGCACCATACAACTTCAAGGGCCAGCACGAAGAGCTGTACTGCGTCATCTTGGCGCCGGAGGGCTAGTGCCATGGGGAGCCGTTCTCCAAGCCGACGCGCTAACGACTCGTGCGAACTGCGACCAACGGATTTTGATCGTCGCGGATCGTCATCAAGTACTGGCGCGCATCAAACGCACAATACTTCTGCACAGAAATTTGCGCGGAGAATGCGAAGAAACCCGCTTTCAAGCCAACAGGCAGGCGTCTTGAGGCACCGCTGCGATTACTGTGGCGGCCATCTGTGGCTGATTGTCTATCGTTATTACCGCATGCGTTTCTGTTGCAAGGCTCACATGAAAGCCTACCAACAGCGGCTCACGATGGAGACCCGCGCCAAAATTCGGAATCTCGAGCTTCTAGCCCGCTGCAGTTCATAACATTCGCTTGGGCCATAGGCTCTGAAAGGTTCGCCAAGCGCACAACTTTTTCTCTTCTCATCAACATCAGACGTGGGAGTCGCTTATCGTGATCCCACTCGTTCGTACTGTTGCGCGAACCGCACGCAGAGCGCGTCGATGTCCGCCTTGTTCGCGGCGACTTGTTTGCCTTTGAAGGTAATCGCGATCCCTGGTTTGCCGTCCCTGAAACCTTCTGTGACGATCCCCTCTGCCAGCAAGAACTTCAAGAACGCAAATGCGAGGTCCGGGGAGCCATCCTCACGTCGGCGCGCGAGGGCATCGGCGAGTTCTTTAAGCTCAGGGGGGAAGTACATCGGGCATTCCCTCCGTGCTGATATGATACCCATGTGTCGCGCGGGCACGGGGGTGCGTTCATCACATCGGCGCGGGTACTCCCCGCACCAAGGGGATGCTCTACCCTGATCCGACATGGGAATTGGACGAGCGCGCGGATTTCGCGCGGATGACGATTGCGTGATGATGCGCTCTAGAACTTCGTGCAGGTGCCGTGCACGACGCGTCACTTCACTCGATCACCTCGTCGGCGAGCAACTGTATCGAGTTTGGAACCGTGAGGCCGAGCGCCTTGGCGGTCTTGAGGTTGATGACCAGCTCGAACCTCGTCGGCTGTATCACGGGCAAATCTGCGGGCTTCGCGCCGTGGAGAATCCGGCCGGTGTAGGCGCCAACCTGCCAAGCGTGGCCGCTTGCTGTTCGCGCGCAGCAGGCGGCGCCTCTGGTCGGATTCCTCAATGCGGGGTCGGCAGTGCGATGGGCTCGATGGGCGCACTTGGTAAAGAGAATGCCCCCACTAGTAAGAGAATGCCACCGAGCGCCATAAATACGAGGCCAGGCCAATTCTCTTTCAGTCCAAACCCGGCACCAGGCATACGAGGCTCCAGAGTGTCACGTGGTACTGCCGAAGATCTTCGTCGTCTCGCTTCGCTGAGCCGCCCTCGCCAGATGGGCTGAGCCAGCATGAATAGCAGCCCGCCTAGAACTAATAGCGCACCGAGCCAGATGACTAGCATCCTCGCCTCCTATTGGTACGGTTTACCGCCAACCAAAGTAGGAGACCGGCATGACGGTAGAGGCCCGAGAGCTGTATAGCAGTTCGATGGGACCGATAGTATCCGGTTCGCGAACCCCGTTCAGAGCGAATGCTCATCGAGCGCGAGCCGAACACAGCCTCTGGAGGCGAATTGGCGAGGATCAGTCAGGAGGTAACGGAACGATTTTACAACCTGTCACCCGTTGCGCATTCAGTCCGATGTCCGAGGGAGTCTCTGAGCAACATTGATTCAAGACCAAGGACAAACGCGCAATCTTGATTCAAAAATCTATTTGCGGGATTCCATCGTTTCAAATTCGAATTCCACAGCTTCTTTGCGGAGACTTTTTCAACAGCATCGGTCACAACCGGTAAAGCTGAGAGCGAGCAGAAGATTTGCGCTTCGCCCCCGAAAGCTGACATCTGCTTGTTAATGAGTACACGCCCTCATACCTCAACTGCCCGACGATCCCGCCGACGCCCTGACCGTTCTCCGATACGCTCGGGAGCTGGTCGAGTGGGAGTGCGAGGCGGGTTTCGGTTCCCACGAGAAAATCGCATCCCTGACCCACGGCTATGCGGCGACACGCGACGCCGCCATGGCAGCGTCCCTGTTGGCGGGGTTTTCCTTTAAAGATGAAGTGAGTTCCCTTCTTGCCGAGCCGCTAGGGTTCCGTCGATGAACGGAACTCGCCTCGTGCGCCAAGCGTTTTCAGTCTTGTGAGGGCCGTTCCACGGGGCAATGGAACGGCCTCGCGATTCAGGCGAGACGGAAGTCAAGTTATCGCTAAATGAGACCAGTCTCGCACAAGCAATGCGCAAGGTGATTTGCGCGAAGAAGAAGGGAGGACCGATCATGAAAACGGTCAGCAAACCTCTGGCGGCCCGTCGTAATCAAGATAGTCCGATCTCGGACAGTCTACTCGTCAACATGGCGATCATAGGCCTTGTGTTGATGTTCGTCGCAGCGGTGTGGATATTCTTCGCCATCGACCCGTATTGGGCGTGGCTGGATGTCCTGATTACCGGTCTGTTCGTCATCGCCATCGCCATGTTGGCTAACCTGGCGCCGGAACGCGGACGGCGCGACGGACGGAGGTCATCCTAGCTTTCAATTGGGCCGTGGGCGAATTCGACACCTCGACCGGTCCCGTCAAAGGGGCAAGCGCTACCGCCGAAGTCCTGCTGCCGATCGCTGCAGTTGCCGTCGGGATGACGGTACCGGTCGGGGGCCTATCGTAAAACGCTGAGCCGCAGCAGCCGAAAAGTACGCGCATTCAAAAGATGCAGGGCGGGCGCGCCGCGGGCAAACGGCGCTTCCAGATTTTTCCCATGTCCCCCCGGCCCGCGAGCTGCTCCTCCGTCATCTGTCGGACGTGTACTCATAAATTGAGGCGCTGATGTCCTGCCCCTGACAGCGGCGCGAAAGCCGACATCCGCGTTGTGCCATAACCGACTGTGAGCAATTGCAGCAAAACAGTCGCGTTATTCGATCACCTCGTCGGCGCGGGCGAGCAGCGTGTCCGGCACGTCCAGGCCGAGCGCCTTCGCGGTCTTGAGATTCATCACCAGCTCGTACTTGGTCGGCGCCTGCACGGGAAGATCGGCGGGTTTTTCGCCCTTGAGGATGCGATCGACATAAGGCGCCGCCCGGCGCAGAAGGTCGACGGTGTCGACCCCATAGGACAGCAAGCCGCCGTCGGCGGCCTCATAGCGATAAGGATAG
>DASRAF010000321.1:0-3463 GCA_035638295.1 Pseudolabrys sp. | reverse complement strand
CGAGCAACGCCGCAGCTACGTCGTCAGCATCGACGGGCTTGGCGAGATAATCTACCGCGCCGAGCTTCATCGCATTCACCGCGCTCGTTATGTTGCCGTGACCGGTAAGGATGATGGCGCGGGCTTCCGGGCGACGCTTTTTGATGGCCGATATGACGTCAAGGCCGCTACCGCGGCAGCCAAGGCGCATGTCCACGATGGCGAAAGCAGGCGCGGCT
Organism: Pseudolabrys sp.; assembly: GCA_035638295.1. GTDB lineage: Bacteria > Pseudomonadota > Alphaproteobacteria > Rhizobiales > Xanthobacteraceae > Pseudolabrys. The sequence goes on along the minus strand of DASRAF010000321.1, from coordinate 3,245 downwards.
TTCTCCACCTGCAGCAGCCCGTCGCCGACCGATTCCGCTGCCGTCACCGTGAAGCCCCGGCTTTCCATGGCGCGAGCGAGGCGTTGTAGGAACGACTGCGAAACTGCGGTTCAATGCTCAGGAACCGTAACCCGACTCTTGCTAGATGGGCGATCATTACCGAGTGGTTGCCGCCAAATTAATGTTTGGCAATCGAAAGTTCTGAGAGACGAGGCGCGGCGGATCGCGGCCAATATCGCCAAGCTACCCGAGCATGTTGCGCAAGCGCTGATGCAGGGGTCTGCCAGGATGGCGGCTCGCTGGCACACACATACAGGACCTGTGAAAATCTCAGTGGAGAACCGGTGGAACAGCAGTGGAAAACATTTGGGATGAGCCAAAAATAAGCATGGCGTGGTATTTATTTGGTCGCCGCGCCGAAGAACGCGGAGCGTGTCGGCTTGTAGATACGGCCCTGTCCTTCAAATCTTTCAGAGCGATTTTGGGCGGGGTCTTTTTCTAGTTCAGACTGTTCTTTTGTCAGAGCATTGCAGCACGCGTTTCGAGCGATAATCCGAGACTAAAAGCCTTTTGCCGCGTCGCCCCCTCGGTTCTCTTCAAAGTTCGGGCAATCGTTGCCGCTCGTGTCCTTTTGTTTGCAAGCTTCTTTAGGGTACGAACATCTTTCGCTGTCCAATATCGCCGTCGTCTTTTCATGCTTTAGTTCCTAGATCACCCTCCAAAATGTTTAACCTACAATCAGCGGATCCGATGTGATGCAGGTCACAAAGCCGTCACAAAGCCGCAGATGAGCCGCGCCCGGCGTACATCCGGCCAAGGCGTGGCGCCTTCTTTGCCCCGCCGCTTCCCGCCGCCGCTGTTGATAACTTCCCGCGAAGCCACGCGTTCGACACATAGCCAGCGCCACCGTGTTTTTGGGGATGGGGGCGTACACATGAGAAGCAATCCGCTGACAAACGAAAGAACATACCCGTACTTCGTTGATATTCCGGTAGCGGCTGTTGGGTTAGACGTTGCGCTGAGCCGCCAGATCATGAATTTCCACAAATCGCGACAGCTTCAATTGCGGCATGGACGCACAAAATCGAGGGGCGGCGAAAACTATTATCGGTGGTGCTTCGCCGATCTGATGACGGCCCTCGCCTTTGTCGAACAGTTCGGCGGTGCGTTCTCCGACCCGCAAATTGCTGACGCGCGATGAGACGCGGTCGATTAAACCCCGCCACCGAGGAGCTGCCTTTGCGGTTGTTGCGCACCATTTGGCAAGCGCGAAGCCTCGCGCCGGCTTCCTTCTTGTCCATCCACGGCGCCCAGACCTCGATTGCGCTGGGCATCTTGATGTCCGCGTGAGGGCCGACAGAAATTGGCAGCAACAGCTCGACCAAATATTCGCGGCCGGCATCATCGTCGGGCAGAATTGGGCCGTTGCGGTCGCGGAGTAACTTACGCAGATTGGCAAGCAGCAACCTCCTAATCATTTCAGATTTTGTGCCGTCACGCTTGACCGGGCGTGACGACCTTGATAGTGAATTCATTGCGAAATATTGCTTCCTTTGTTCTTGCCCCGCGCCGAGCTCCAACTCGACGCGGGGTTTTGTTTTCAGATACGCGGTTGCTACAAAAGCTAACTTCCGGGTTTGCCAGTTTTTCCAAAAAGCCTAGTGTTTCCGTTGTGGATTTGAGTTCGGTTTGCCACCGCAAGTGCTAGATTCATCGCGACATCTGCGATTCTTGCGGAAACGCAAATACAACCGATGCAAAAGCGCCCGCCATACTCGCGTGAAACGGCCGAAATGCTGGCGGTTCAGGCGCTTGCCTTCATCGTCGAGGACGATGGCAGGCTGAACGGTTTCATCGCGTCGACCGGCATCGCAGCGCAATCGATCCGCGACGCCGCCCGCGATCCCAACTTTCTTGTCGGCGTACTGGAGCATATTCTGGCTGACGAGAATCTGCTGATCGCATTTGCCGACAGCGCCGGCTTCGATCCGGCCGAAGTGGCACGAAGCCGCCAAGCGCTCGGCAAAGTATGGGAGCGCGATTTGCCTTAAGGGGCCGCCGTGAGCACTGGTTTCTGCCGCGACTGTTTCGCCGATGCCGCGCCCATGGAGGCGCGCTGTAGCGCGTGCGGCTCGCCGCGCATCCTCCGCCATCAAGAGCTCGAGACGCTCTGCGTCGCGCACATCGACTGCGACGCGTTCTACGCCACGGTAGAGAAACGCGACGATTCCAGCCTCGCGGCCGAGCCGGTGATCGTCGGAGGCGGCAAGCGCGGCGTCGTGGCGGCGGCCTGCTATGTCGCGCGCATCTATGGGGTTCGCTCTGCGATGCCGATGTTTCAGGCGCTGCGATTGTGCCCGCATGCCAAGGTCGTCCGCCCCAATATGGAAAAATACGCCAAGGTCGGACGCGAAGTCCGGCAGATGATGTTAGCGCTCACGCCGGCGGTCGAACCGCTCTCAATCGATGAAGCTTTTCTCGATCTTTCCGGCACCGCGCGCCTGCACGGGATGTCACCGGCCAAGGCGCTCGCGCGTTTTGCCACCGAAGTGGAGAACAAACTTCGCATCACGGTTTCGATCGGACTGTCATGCAACAAATTTTTGGCCAAGGTCGCATCCGATCTCGACAAACCGCGCGGCTTTGCCGTGCTCAGCGTCGACGATGCGCCGGCCTTTCTCGCACCGAAACCGGTCAGCTTCATTTTCGGTGTCGGCGCGGTTAGCGCAGCGCGTTATGCACGCGACGGCTTTCATCGCATCGCCGACCTGCAGCAAGCGGGCGAAATCGAATTGATGCGACGCTACGGCGAGGAAGGACGGCGTCTCGGTCGACTGTCGCGCGGCATCGACGAGCGCAAGGTCGATGCGGCACGTGAAACCAAAAGTGTATCCGCGGAGACCACTTTCGAGCGCGACATCGCTGATTTTCGAACTTTAGAACGTGTGTTGTGGAGTCTATCAGAGGAGGTTTCGGCGCGGCTGAAACAGAAGGAACTCGCCGGCGCCACGGTGACGCTGAAGCTTAAAACGGCGGATTTCAAGATCCGCACGCGCGCGCGTTCGCTTGAAACGTTAACCCAACTTGCGGGGCGCATCTTTACCGCTGCACGTACGCTTTTGGAGCACGAAACCGATGGCACGCGATTTCGCCTGCTTGGCGTGGGGGTGAGCGCGCTTGACTCCGCCGATGCGGCCGATCCCGCCGACCTTGTCGACGGCCGCGCGGCGCTGGCGGAACACGCC
>DASRAF010000320.1:0-7536 GCA_035638295.1 Pseudolabrys sp. | reverse complement strand
GGGTTGTCGGAGGAGAGGTCAGAGTCGTCATGCGAGGCGATTTCCGCCACACCACACGCTGCGCACAGCAGCTGCATCACCGGCCTGATGGACACGAATGGGATCGGCGTATTTGCGGGCCGCGATTTCGCCCCGATCTGTCAAGCCAACAACGTCCGCTGGTGTCTTGCTCACGGTGCGAATGGCTGAGGGAAGACTATATTCTTCGACTTCCTCGGGTAGACGCAAGGCCGTTGTTGTCGTGACGGTGATTGCGCTGATCAACTCCGATCTCCGCTCGAAATGTAGATATGGCGCGCGCCGCTGTTTCTGAGTACACACATCGGCATGGACTTGCTTTACACTATTTCGATTTGGCTGCTGCCGGTCCTGATCGCCATTACGTTTCACGAAGCCGCCCACGGATATGTTGCGCGCTTCTTTGGTGACGAGACGGCAGCCCGGCTCGGACGCGTCAGTCTCAATCCGCTGCGACATATAGACCCTTTTGGCACGGTCCTTCTGCCCGGCCTCTTGTTGCTGACGCGATCGCCGTTCCTGTTTGGATACGCCAAGCCGGTGCCGGTCAATTTTCGTGCGCTTCGCAATCCTCGCATCGGCATGGTGCTTGTCGCCGCGGCAGGGCCTGCGATGAATATTGCGTTAGCGATCGTTGCCGCCCTGGGCTTTCATCTCGTCGGCTATCTGCCGGCGCCTGCCAATCAGTGGGCCGCGTTGAATTTAAAGAACGCACTCATTATCAACGCCGTACTTGCGGTGTTCAATCTGTTTCCTCTGCCGCCTCTCGATGGCGGGCGGATCGCCGTAGGGCTGCTTCCAAATGTGTTGGGGCAATATCTTGCGCACCTTGAACCCTACGGTATGATCATCCTTATTGGCCTTCTTATTCTTCTGCCTTTGCTGGGCTCGCAATTGGGTTTGGATCTTGGCTTTTTGTCGCGCCTAATATCTTTTTCGACCGATGCGGTTATCGGGGTGATCGTTCGGATAACCGGCAATCTTTAAGCGAGATTTTGACGACTAATCGAGATCGCGCTCGACGATCACTTCGATGGTCTGTTCGCAAGATCGGCATTGCAAAATATGCCGGTCAACGTGCGTCCGTTCTGGCGCGATCCACACGAGTCGCATGCCTGCCCCGCACTCCGGACAACTTGGTCGCTCGACCAGCTTTGGTACCGAGATTGGAGTAACGGCTACCATCGACGTTCACCGTAAAAAGTCAGCATAGGGAAAATTAAAACGCGGGATTGCGACCGAGCGATGACTGTTTTCTAACGTTCGACTTTTGTCGAAACGTTGCGTGTTGTCGACAGCGAGAACTTCGTCATTTCGTCACTCGGTCGTCAATTGCTGCGCTTAGGCGCGAAGCGGGGGGTATTGCACTGGAGAAGCGCATGAAACAACTGACTTGCAACAGTCATCCGGCTGCGTAAGGAGCGCGCATGATCTCCGACACGTACGAGCCGCTGGCGGGAAAGTCGATTCCGATTCCAACACCGATCAAAAACTGGCCAACCACGATCAATGAAGGTTCGCGCGCCATATTACACACAACGCGGCGCCGGCTACCATGATCGCCATGTCCACGATGAACGCGCGCTTGCGGCCTATCCAATCAGCGGCGATTCCGCCCAACATCGCTCCGAGCACCGCCCCAAGGACCAAAGCTGAACCAATGAGGCCGACGAGGACCGGGGTGACAGTCATCTCTTGCTTGAGCAGCGGAATCGCAATTCCCAAAGAAACAACTGAAAAACCATCGAGCAACGTTCCGCCGCTGGCGAGCAACCAGTAGTAGTGCAGTGTCGTCATGGGCGCTTCGTCTAGCAGCCCAAAGACCGATGCCTTCGACGAAACGGTATCCTGTTGGTCATCGCTCATCTGCGAATTTCCGGCGCCCACGGCGATCGGGACATTCGATCCAAACTGAAGAAAAATCCGACATTTGTCTGCGCTGCGTCCGGGAGGAGAGACCTCGGCTAGCGCGACAGTCAGAAGGCGCGTAGCCTCAATGCCAACCATTGGGAGCAGTGTTGGCCTTGCCATGACGAGCGAACACATTGCCGCCGCACCATCAGAGCAAGCGCCGACGACCGCGAGCATTGCTGCTGTGCTCCAACAGGAAAAAACCTCGCGCGTCGGATTATCGTCAGCTGAAGCAGCGCATCGCCTCGCGCAATTTGGCCCGAACACGATCGCGGATCGAACCGAAAGCAAGTGGCACAAGCTTGCAGCATATTTCTGGGGACCGCTTCCGTTTCTGATCGAAGCTGCAGCCATCATCTCTGCGCTGCGTCGCGACTGGGCGGACTTCGCGGTCGTCACTGGGTTGCTCATTTACAACGCCGTCGTCGGCTTTTGGCAGGACAACAAAGCCGCGAATGCGTTGGCTGCCCTGAAAAAGGGATTGGCGTTACGCGCCCGAGTGAGCCGCGACGGGAAATGGGAGACGATCAACGCGACGGATCTGGTGCCCGGTGACGTGGTCGAGATTGCGGGCGGTCAGGTTGTGCCGGCGGATGTCGTTCTCATCGACGGGGAATATCTGAGCTGCGATCAAGCCGCACTGACAGGAGAATCGTTACCTGTCTCGAAAAAGGTCGGCGACAAGGCGTATTCCGGCAGCATTGCGAAACAAGGCTCCATGACCGGAGTCGTTACCGCCACAGGCAGCAACACGTTTTTCGGCCGGACCGCCAAACTTGTTGGATCGGCGGGTGCCGTTTCGCACTCTCAGCGTGCTGTCGCGCAAGTTGGCGATTTTCTCCTTCTGTTGGCTTTAGTTCTCGCCGCGATCCTTGTCGGCGTTCAAGGCTATCGTCTTGTTCTATCCGATGACTGGAGTTGGTCCGAATTCGGAGGCGTTGCGCAATATGTGCTCGTTCTGCTGATTGCGTCGATCCCGGTAGCGTTGCCGGCCGTGATGTCGGTTACGATGGCGATCGGTGCCTATGCGCTCTCGCTCAAGAAAGCGATTGTCGCGCGATTGTCCGCAATCGAGGAACTCGCGGGCGTCGACATTCTTTGCAGCGACAAGACCGGCACCCTGACGATGAATCAGCTTACTGTCCAGTCCGGCATTCCGTTCGCGTCGGCTAAGGCCGACGACGTGCTGCGCGATGCCGCGCTCGCGACTCAGAGAAGCAGCGAGGATGCAATCGACGTTGCCATCCTGAAAGCGACCGAGGCGCGGGCCGACCTGCAGGGAATAAAGCAGACCGCTTTCGTTCCGTTCGATCCTGTCAACAAGCGCACGATCGCAACAGTGATGGAGCAGGGAGGCAAGGTTCGCCATTACGCGAAGGGCGCGCCGCAGGCGATCGCGAGCTTGGCGAAACCAGAGGCCGGACTCCTCGAACGCTACAAAACGACGGTGACGGATCTTGCCGAAAAGGGTTATCGTGCGCTAGGCGTGGGCCGTTCAGATGATGGCAAGGCGTGGGAGATCATCGGCCTCGTCTCGCTGATGGATCCGCCGCGCGCCGACGCCAAAACAACGATTGCCGAGGCGAAGGCGCTCGGATTGAACGTCAAGATGGTGACCGGTGATGATGTTGCGATCGGAGACCAGATCGCCGCGCAGCTTGGCATTGGCGATCATCTTCTTGTCGCCAGCGATGTATTCGGAGAGGGGGATGGGAAGGCTGCGTCACCCAACAACTCAGTCATTGACGCTGTTGAGCGCGCCGACGGGTTTGCGCGGGTCTTTCCCGAGCACAAGTATGAAATCGTCAAAACCCTGCAGAGCCGAGGCCATATCGTCGCAATGACGGGCGACGGCGTGAATGATGCGCCGGCGCTCAAGCAGGCCGATTGCGGTATCGCCGTAAGCGGCGCGACCGATGCTGCCAGAAGTGCGGCAGCGCTGATCCTGACCGCTCCCGGTCTCTCAACGATCATCAACGCGATTCGCGTTTCCCGGCAGATCTTCGAAAGGATCGAAAGCTACGTCTATTATCGCATCGCGATGACACTCGACATCATGGTCCTGGTCGTTGCGTCAGTCGTCTTTTTTGAATTTCAGCCGGTCACGGCGATCATGATCGTGGTCCTCGCGTTGCTTGACGATATTCCGATCATGACCATCGCCTATGACAACGTGCCCGCAGCGTCGCGGCCAGTCCGCTGGGACTTGCACCAAATTCTTCTCTTTGCGACGGTTATGGGTCTGCTTTCGGTGGCCGAAACCTTCGGCTTGTTGTTGATCGGCTTGCGGTGGCTGGCCGACCCGCTTTTGCAGGCGGTCATTTCCCTCGACGCACGCCAATTGCAGACCGTGATGTTTCTGCAGCTCGCGGTCGGGGGGCACCTGCTGTTGTTCGTCGTTCGTACCAAGAGCTTCCTCTTCAAACCGCCGTATCCCAGTCCACGCCTCTTCTGGGCAATCGTTGCGACCCAGATCGCGGCGCTGTTAATTTGTTATACGGGATTAGGCGTCGCACCCATTCCAGCGGCGGCCATTGTGGGCGTGTGGATTTATTGTCTCGTCTGGATGGTCATTCTTGATGTTTTCAAGTTTGGCTACTGGCGCGTCCGCGCGCACGGTCAAATGGACCAGCGAACATCATTGATCTCGTAACGAAAGGGTATTTCCGTGAATCTTGCCAAGCGGCTGAAGGTCGAACCCGGCAGCAAGGTCAAGCTCTCCGACATTGATCCTAATTTTCACGGGACGCATGAATCGGAAGATGAAGCCAAGACCGAGCTGCAGCACAATCTGAACCGCATCACGGAACTACAGCGAAAGTTCTATGCCGATCGCCGTCACAGTCTGCTGATTGTCCTTCAGGGAATCGATGGAGCCGGCAAGGATGGGACCTGCTGGCATGTCGTCAGTGCGATGGACCCGCAAGGCGTGAGTGTCAGGGGGTTCAAACAGCCGACGGCAGAGGAACGCGACCACGATTTTTTGTGGCGAGTGCACCCGCATGCGCCGGGGCTTGGCCAGGTGGCGGTTTTTAATCGCTCGCACTACGAGGACGTGCTTGTTGTGAGGGTGCATGATCTTGTCCCAAAGCACGTATGGAAGCAGCGCTACGAATTCATCAACAACTGGGAAAGGCTTCTGGTGGAGGAAAAGAACACCACCATTCTCAAGTTCTTTCTTTACATCTCCAAGGACGAACAACTGTCCCGCTTCAAGGATCGTCTCGACGACCCCTCGCGGCAATGGAAGATCAGTGACAGCGACTATTCAGAGCGAAAGCTCTGGGACGACTACATTGACGCGTTCGAGGCGGCGATTTCGAAATGCTCTACCAAGCATGCGCCGTGGTTCGTCATTCCCTCCAACCACAAGTGGTTCAGGAACTTAGCCGTGTCGGAGATTGTGGTTCGCGCAATGGAGGACATGAATCTCAGCCTGCCAAAGCCCACAGTCGACTTGCAGAAGATTCGCAAGTTTTACCATCAAGCAGCCCATGACGTTCGAAAGACGAAGAAATCCAAGAAGTGAAGCGACATGAACTTCCTTGCGACCCAACCGCTGTGGATTGCCGCCGTCATTCTTATTGTCCCGACAACTCTGCTCGCGATGGCTGGGCCGGTCCTGGTGCGGCGCTACTTCGATTTCAAGCAGCTGCGCAGCAACAATGAAGTTGCCGGTTTCAAGTTTGCAACGATAGGCGTTCTTTATGCCGTGCTGCTGGCCTTTGCCGTGATCGTGGTCTGGGAAAAATTCAACCAAGCCGAAAGCGAAGTGGCTAAGGAGGCTGGCGCGGCGGCAACCGTTTTTCGTCTGACAAGGGGAATCGATCCTGAACACGCCGCTGTCATTCGCAAGGCGACCACGGACTACCTGAATTCAGCGATTGCCGGTGACTGGCCGGCGATGGCCAATGGCAAGCAAAGCCGTGCTACGACTGAGGCGCTGAATGAGGTCTACCACGCGACCCTGAAATTCCACTCCTTCGGCGGTGACGAGGGACTTATCCTGGCCGAGATCCTGCGACAGATCGATCGCATCAGCGAAGCTCGACGCGAACGCCTCGTCATGGCCGATGGCATCGTGCCGATAATCATTTGGCTGGTGCTTTTCGGTGGCGCTTTCCTCACCGTTGGGTTTACCCTCTTCTTTGCCACCGAAAACCTGCGGGCGCAGGTGCTGATGACAGGCGCCTTATCGATCCTGATCTTTTCGGGATTGCTGACCGTCGTTGCCATCGATCATCCGTTCGCCGGCACGGTGAAAGTTGGGCCAGATGCCCTGGCGTCCGTGGTCAATGACTTTGCTGATACGCCGGCGAAGCAATAAGCAATTTGTCTGCTGTACGAGCGGCGATCACTAGTACTTCTGCGGGACGTATAGCTCGTGGGGGAGCGTTTTTCGTTCGTAGTGGGGATCGAAATTGCGGTGCGGCAGGGCGATGTCGTTGTGCGGGACCGCAGCGTACGGCACCTGCTTCAGCAGATGATCGATGCAGTTTAACCGCGCGCGTTTCTTGTCATTGCCCTCCACGATGAACCACGGTGCCTCGGGAATGTTGGTGCGCGCGAACATGTCTTCCTTCGCTCTGGTGTAATCCTCCCAGCGAACACGTGACTGCAAGTCCATCGGGCTGAGCTTCCACTGCTTCATGGGGTCGTGGATGCGCATGAGGAAGCGCAGTTGCTGCTCCTCATCGGTGATGGAAAACCAGTACTTCAGGAGGATGACCCCCGAGCGTACGAGCATGCGCTCGAACTCGGGCACGTCGTGAAAGAATTGTTCTACCTGTTCGGGCCTCGCGAATCCCATCACGCGCTCGACGCCGGCGCGGTTATACCAGGAGCGGTCGAACAGCACGATTTCGCCACCTGCCGGCAGATGGGATGTGTAGCGCTGGAAATACCATTGATTCTTTTCGCGCTCGGTCGGGGCGGGGAGCGCGACGACGCGGCAGACGCGTGGGTTCAGCCGCTGCATGATGCGCTTGATCACTCCGCCTTTGCCTGCGGCATCGCGCCCTTCGAAGACTATAACGATCTTTGCCTTGGTGTGCTGGACCCAGTCCTGCAACTTGATGAGCTCGGCCTGCAGCGTAAGAAGATGCTGGAAGTATTGCGCTCGATCGATCGTTGGCGGGTGACTGTCCTTGTAAATCTTTCGGATTTCTTCCGACAGCGCCGGCTCGGACAATTCGAGTTCAAGGTCCTCGTCCAGCGCGTCGGCCAACTCCGCTTGAAGCCAATCATCGCTGCTCGAACTCTTGTTCATCCTTCACTCTCCAGACTGCACGGCGTATGGACGCTTTAGCGCGACATCATAACGTATGTGTGACCTTGCTCAGGTAGGGCGGATTATCCGGATCGAAACCTCGGCGGCGTGCCACGGCTTCGATCGCGCGATAGGCGGGGACGAGCATCACCACCGGGTCAAAAACCGGATGTCCGTCACCAATCCAGGGAAGCGTGCCTGCTGGACCTCCGGCGACGAACAAAGTTTCTTTTGCGTCGTTGAGGTCTTTGACAAGGTCGTCGACCGCAGTGGCGGCCTCGTCGTTCTGTCGCAGCAGCAATACCGGCGTTGATGGCGAAATCGATGCGCGTGGCCCG
>DASRAF010000319.1:0-3507 GCA_035638295.1 Pseudolabrys sp. | reverse complement strand
GTTTGTGATGAGGCAGGCGACGCTCGGCGTCGAGTACGCTGATGACGTTGTGCAGCGCGCTGGCAATCGGCTGCTGCTCAATCGCAAGATCTTCAACGGCCCTGGCGAGAGCATTTGCCGCGAATCGGCGAAGCTGCTTTCGGAGGGCAGCGTGTTTGGCTGGTTCCAGGGCCGCTCCGAGTTCGGGCCGCGCGCGCTCGGCAACCGGAGCATCCTGGCCGATCCGCGCCGGGCCGAGATGAAGGACAAACTGAACAAGCGGGTAAAGTTTAGGCAGGCCTTTCGTCCCTTTGCGCCGATCGTTCTTTATGAGAGGGCAACCGACATTTTCGACGGCGAGGACGAATCACCCTTCATGCTGCGCGCCAAGCAGGTGCGTCCCGAATGGAAGGATCGCATTCCGGCCGTCGTTCACGTCGATGGTACCGCTCGGGTCCAAACGGTCCGGCGCGAGCAAAACGAGCGTTTCCATAATCTACTCATGGAATTTGAAAAGCTGACCGGCGTCCCGGTCCTGATCAACACGTCATTTAATATTAAGGGTGAGCCCATCGTCGAAACGCCCCAGGACGCGATGAACTGCTTCATCTACACCGGCATCGACTATTTGGCCTTGCACGACACGCTGGTTACAAAAAACATCCTCTATAGAATCTTGTCTCCCTTCCTAAAGGTTTACTATGAGTCGATGGCCCGTTCGCGCGACGAGACCGATTGAATGACTCGCTGGTTCACAAATGGGCTGATGATCGCGTAGTGGCGGCACGCGGCACCCTCCTTTATGAATGCAGGATGAACGAACGGATCGCATAATTGTTTTAATGCTCGGAACAATCAAAGCCACAGTGGTGTTTGTAATTGCGTGAAGGGAGGCAGCTCAGATGCAAAGAGTACTGATCGCGACGCTGATGGCCTTATTCTTTGGCCTTTTCAGCATGCCGGCCCTGCAAGCGGCTCCAGCGAATGGCTGGGCTGTGGGTGCGGCAGTTAAGGCGATCTCGCCGCTAGACGCGATTTACTATCGTCGCCGCTATCGTCGCCGTCGCTATCGCCGCTATCGTCGATATCGCTACTGATTGGACTTCTGTAGAGTATTTCGTCACGGGCCGCCGGTCCAAACTGGCGGCTCGTTTGTTTAGGCAGGTCTAAGCCCAAGCGCCCTATCTCATCCGCCTTTTCCGACCCTCACTTCGCTTCGCGCCGCAAAAAGTATGTCCGCTTTACCCCCAAAAGCGGACATGTGCAGTGCAATACGCCATGTCTGCTATGGGCCAAAAGCGGACTCGGGCAGTGCAGCAAAATGGATCACTATTCGATCACCCCGTCGGCGCGTTGAAAATGAAAGAGGCCGCCGAGTGAGGCGGCCTTTCGGACTTCTACTAAGTCTGGCTTACCACTTACGGTAGCCCCATCCATATGGCCCGCGATAGTCATAACCACGGCCCCACTCACTTGGCCAGCGATAGTCCCTCGCCATGGATGTGTAATTAAAATAAGTTGGCAGATGTGAGCGCTTCGAGGAGTTTCGTTGCTGGCATTTCTCGTTACATTTGATCTTGCAATAATTTCCCTTGCTTCCGCACCTTTCTTGGCAATACGCCAAACAATCCTGAATAGCGAACGCAGGAATCGATAAAGATATGTCACCAACCAAAGCAATTGCGAGAACCAACCTAGACACGAACAGCCTCCTGTTTTACGGGTCGAGAAATGATAATCAAATTTTGGAAGAAGCTCCGTAAATTCGACCTCAATTTTTCAGGGTTCGTTTCCGCTTTGGGCCAATAGCGGACGTTGCGATGTTCATTCGATCACCTCATCGGCAATCAGTAGAAAATCGCGAGTAATAGTAAGACCTAGTTCCTTCGCAGTCTTTAGATTGATGACCAGCTCGAATTTGGTCGGTGCCTGAACCGGGAGATCGGCCGGCTTCTCGCTCTTGAGGACGCGATCGACATAATAGGCCGCGCGCCGAAAATTATCTCGCAGGTCAGCTCCGTAGGACAACAGACCGCCGTGCTCAGTGAAGAAACGATAGGCATAGACGGCGAGGAGATGGTAGCGAGCCACTAGCGATATGATCTCCTCGCGATGGGTATCGGTGAAGCTGTCCGGCATCACGATAAGGCCGCCATTCGGCTCGCGTGCCTGCGCGGCAACGACGGATTCCAACTCGGACATGTCGCGAACTGGTGCTGCGATCGCCGCCACTCCGAAGGACGCTGCGGCGGCTTTGAAGGGCGTCAGGAAATAGTCGGCATATGTCGCCGTTGCCGGGTTGAACAACATAGCGACCCGGTTGACGCGCGGCGCAATCTCCTTGAGCAGTTCCACCCACTTGGCAGCCATTGTAGGCTCTACGAGGGTGAAACCGGTGACGTTGCCACCGGGCCGCGCGAGGCTCGGGACGAAACCGCTTCCAACCGGATCGGTAACAGTCGCAAAAACGATCGGGATGGTGCGCGTCTCCTGTAGCAGCGCGGCTGTGGTGGGGGTGGTGTGCGAAAGAATCAGATCGGGCTGCAGCGCGACGAGCTCCTTCGCAAATCGTTGCCTCGATTCCGCATCGAACCCCGGCCAGCGAGTGTCGATCCGAATGTTGCGGCCATCCGTCCACCCGAGCTTTTGAAGTCCGTCCCGGAATGCTGCGATAAAGCTCTGTGCTTGCGAGTCGCTTTCGGGAAAGCCCATCAGCACACCGATGCGCCGCATCCGATCCGGTTGCTGCGCGCGCGCGGCGAGCGGCCATGTGACCGTCGCGCCGCCAAGCAATGTGATGAACTCGCGCCGTCTCATTGCCTCCCCCGAGGCTCAAGACAAGGCATGGTACGGCTCAAATTAGCACACTTGAAGAGGTCGGGCATGGGCTCGGCGAGCGGCCAGCCGAATGTCCGGTTTGGGTCAAAAGCAGACATGTGCAGTGCAAGAGCCCATGTCCGCTTTACACCCGATAGCGGACATGTGCGGTGCAGGTAGGGATGTCCGCTATGGGCCATTAACGTCCGATAGTGCAGCTGACGATTCGCTCCGGGTCAGCAAAGGAAGAGATGCGACGCGAACGAGCCAGCCCCTCGATTAATAGCCGCGTAGTGAGCTAGATTATGGTCGATGCTGAACTAGCCGGCTCTAACCTTCAATGCGTACCACTTAAGCGGGCCAGGACAGGGCTCACGAGAGGAACTCGATGAACACAGTCAGAGACGCTCTGGCCCATAAGAGTGGCGCCCTGATCCATGTTCGTTCCGGCGACATGGTCGTCGAAGCCTTGCGCCAGATGCGCGACAACCGGGTCCGGTCGGTGCTGGTCCTCGACGACGACGTACTGGTCGGTATCGTGACCCAGGGTGACTGCGCCATAAAAGTGCTGCTTCCCGGGCTCGATGCGAAGCAGACTCCGGTGGGCCAAGTGATGACGGGCGACCCGGTGACGGTCAAGCCGGACGACCAACTGGAAGGCTGCATGGCAATGATGGCTGCGCGCGGCTTTCGCCATCTACCAGTGCTGGA
>DASRAF010000318.1:0-6910 GCA_035638295.1 Pseudolabrys sp. | reverse complement strand
GTATCTCAACGAACTCTATCGCGCCCGCGCCGAGCGCGCGGGCATTAAGTATGTCGACGTGTGGGATGGCTTTGTGGATGAAGCCGGCAAGTATTCCAACTATGGTCCGGATTATGAAGGACAGGTGCGCCGGCTGCGATTAAGCGATGGCATTTTTTTCACCAAGTCTGGCGCAATCAAGCTGGCGCGCTATGTCGAACAGGAATTGAGCCGCTATATGAGTAATCGTTTGCCGGTAGCCCTGCCTTCCGGATCGTTGGAGGCGGCGCCCTCCGATTCAAAGCCGACCGAGAGGCCGCGGATGGGGCCGGTAATCTCGCTGACCGGGCCGCAGAAGGACAAAGACTCTGACAGTCTCATTGGGGCTCCCGGCATCAGCCCAACCCTGGGCGACGCGATTGCCACTAAAGTTCTGGCCAAGGGCGAGACAATCGCTGCCCCGCCCGGCCGTGCCGATAATTTCGCGTGGCTGAACCGCAGTCAAACCGAACCCGCCGCGGCTGCATCAGAGATTCCAATTGCGGAGCAGCCGAAGCCAGAGGCGCCGGTGGCAGTCCAGCCAAAGACTGTGCCCGCCGCGTTGGCCTCGGCCCCAGTCGACATCAAGCAACAGGAGCGGAAGAAGGGCAGCGCTGGAAAACTCACGCAACAGAAGCCAGCGAAAAACTCGACACCGCCGCAGGTTACAGCGCCGACGCCGCCGCAGGATGACGTACCGAGGCCGCCAATGCCGATAGGACCGTCAGGTAGTCCCTTCGGCCCAAGGCGTTAACCTCTTCGTTCGCTATCGTGCTGTTTGGCTCAACGCCCCGCCAACCATCAAACCATAACATCATTGCACGCGTAATCTGGCCAGGTAACCGTCGCTTGAATGGAGTAGATTCCAGCTCTAAGACGCAGTTTTTGGTGACACATGGGTTCTCCACTTTCCCGCCTCGTCACACGTGTCGCCTATAGTGCTCGCCAGCTGCCGCGGGTCGCCTGGTTTGTTGGGCACAGTCTTGCTTTGCGCCAGCTCTCCGAAGTCGCGCGACGCCAAGAGGGTCGGAAAGCGCGACGTCGTCCCCGTACTGATTTGCCGGTCCCTGAACGCAATCAGATCTACGCGGACATGGCTGCGCTCTTTCGGCAGGATCTCGCTAATGTTGAGGCAGGAATCTATCCGCTGCCCATCGATCATGATGGGTCTTTTGCTACGCTGCTTCATCGGTCGCGGATTTTCTTCGAGGACCTCCCCGCCATCCATGAACGCCGCAAACGCCGGTCCAAGACGGAAGTCCTGACCGAGAGCACACGCGGCAAGCGGCCGCATTACTATCTGCAAAATTTCCATTTCCAGTCGGGCGGCTGGATGACTGACGATTCGGCCGAGCGGTATGACACCCAGGTCGAAGTCCTCTTTAACGGCACAGCCAATGCCGTCCGGCGGCAAGCGCTGCCGCAATTGCGCGAAGCGTTTGCTGGGCGGGATCAGCGGAAACTGAGGCTCCTTGATCTCGGCTGCGGCACTGGGCGATTTCTTGATTCGGTGAAGCAGGTCTGGCCGCGGCTTCCGATAATCGGTTTGGACATGTCGGAAGCCTACATCAGACATGCCAAGCGCGAATTGAAACGCTGGTCGCGAATACGTTTTATTGTCGGGAAAGCGGAAGCGCTCCCCCTACCCGACAACAACCAGGACGCTGTGACCAGCATTTTCCTGGTTCATGAACTACCACCAAAAATACGGCGCAGGGTATTAAGTGAATGCGCCAGAGTTCTTAAGCCAGGTGGACGGCTAGTGCTCATCGACTCGCTCCAGCGTGGCGATCGGCCGGACTACGAAGGGATGTTAGAGCTTTTCCCGCAGAGTTATCACGAACCGTATTATGAGAGTTACACTAGAGAGGATTTTTGTGCTCTGGCTGCGCAATGTGGCTTGAAGTACATCCGGACGATCAATGTTTTTGTCTCCAAAGTGATGGTTTTTGATAAACGGGCGCTATGAGCGCATGCAAATGACCGCGTTGCTGCAAGCAATTCTGTAGTTTCTCAAGTAGCCGTTTTTTGTAAATGTCAACGACAAACCATGGCTTGCGACTTCTAAAGGGTTGTTAGACGACGCATGAACGACGGCCGCAAAAAGGTCCCGATGGTCTAACGGTCCATGTCAGTCCTGTCGCCTTCACGCCAGGTCCACTGCGAAGCGCGCCCTGTTGCGCACGCGCAACGAGCGGCCACACGACTGCCCCGCCAAGTAAACTGATGAATTTGCGTCGTCTCATGTCGCCCCTGGGCGGTCACGACGATGCGTAATGTTACTCAGGTTCTGACGGTCGCACTATGTCCGCTTTGGGTCAAAAGCAGACATATGCAGTGCACTAGCGCATGTCGGCTTTACCCCGAAAGCGACATCAAATGCGACATAATGGAATGTCTGCTTTATCCTCAAAAGCAAACATTCGTGGCGACGACCGCGAAAGCGAGCCGAGTTGTGCCGTCTGGGCAATTCGGGAAAGATCACTCAGATTATCAGCTACCTTAGCGATGCCCGCATTAGCACACGCCTCGTCCTTCTCACCGCCGGGTGCACCAGAGACGCCGACGGCACCAATTACTTCGTTACCAGCTTTGATCGGCACGCCGCCACCAACTGCAACCACATTCGGGATCTGCTTCAGATAGGCACTCTCCGGCTTATCGGTCAGATTCTTGAACTCAAGTGAAGTCTGACCACGAGTACGGGCGGTATAGGCCTTCAGACGGCTGAAATCCATTGTGTGCGGATTAGTCCCGTCGCCCCTCAACGACGCAGCGACATTGCCGCCCTTATCGACGATTGTGATGGAAATTTTATAGCCATCTTTAGCGCATTGTTCGAGTGTGCCCTCAATAATCATTAGTGCCATTTTCATCGAAACATTTTTCTCCGCTTGTGGCGCTTGTGCACCGGCTGGCGCAATGAACGCGAGTGAAATTGTCGCAGTAACAATCGCGTTCCTCATAAATGACATATCGTCCTCCCTCAGTGGCGGCCCGCTGTCGGACCTTTACTTAAGAACACCATAGCAATTTCTTTATTTCCTCAGCCACCAACGACATTCAGTCACGCTCGCATCCTCACTTAACGAACCCCGAACCAGCCGTCAGGCGAGCGCCGACAAGAATTTCGAGAGAGGGGAAGGTCTGTCATTTTTGAGCCATGACCCTGTGCTTTTCTTGGCGGCAATCATCCCAAAAACTCGCAGGGAGGTAACTCCATGACCAACACGGATTTTTCAGAGCAATGGAAATCCATGCAGAGCATGTTCCTGCCGACATCCGCACTTTCGGAATCGTTTCGAGAGAATGCTCGTCGGTTTTGGGAAAGTCAGGACAAGATTCTGGACAACATGCAGGCATTCACGAATAGCTGGTTTGACCACCGCCACACGGGAACCCATTCGGCACAAGAGGCCGCAGAGCGTATGTGCAGAACTGAGACGATGGCCGATCTGATTCAGGCATACCAGGATTGGGCCAAGGGAGCCTTTGAGCGGATCATGGCCGACGGACTTTCCTGTCAGCGGCAAATCATTGCGACAACAGGTGCGCTTACATCGCCCCCAATAGCTCCATCGGTAGCTGAAAGAGTAGGAGACCATACGCGACCTGAAGCGAAGGCACCGGCGCGTTCCAAAAGTACGTAAGTCGGAGTGCGGTCGCCTTTGCCGTGAGCCCACAGCGGCGCCACAAGATTGGCCGAAAACCCTGTATCGGCGCGATGTCCGGTTTAATCCCGAAAGCCGACATGTGCAGTGCACTAGCGCATGTCTGCTTTGGGCCAAAAGCGGACATTTGATTTAGGCTCGGACGCCTACCAAGCGTTGCGGCGAGCCACACGCAAAGGCCGCCGCCGCAAGGGCCGGCACACCTAAAGTAACCTATTTCGCGATCGGTCTCACCTTCGCCGCAGCACAACGGGTTGGCCAAGATCACGTTGCCATATCGTGCCGCGATCGAACTGAATGATCATTCCATCGGGCGAATAAACCGCGCCCTCATTCCAATTATCGACCCAGATGCGACTCGTCGGCGAGAACCAATCCAGCCAGGCCCGTGATGAACCAGCCTGGCCCAGGACATTCAGATCCCATCCGTTCTGGGTCACGTAAGCTGGGCTTCCGAGAGGGCCATCACACACCTGCACGCATCGATACTTGCCGGTGAGATTGATTGTCTGCGCCGACACGTCGGTCGCAAGGAACGCCGCCAACGTGCCAACAATGCAAGACAGCATTTTCATCGGATCACCTCCGCTCGCTCACAAAACGATTTGCGACGAATAGGTTCTTTAAGTTTTGAAAATTGTCGATTGTACTAAGGGGAATAAACGCCGAATAAATTGCGACGGTGGCACGCTACCGCGCTCACCCATGTCCGCTTTGGGCCAATAGCGGACATTTTGGTCATTTGCTCGATCACGTCATTGGCGGTGCAAGTACGGACGGTGGCAAGTGAGGCCTACGGGTTCTGAGTTGATCACGAGCTCGCTCGGATGTTGATTTGGAGTGCGGAAGAGTGATTTTATTGCATCGCTTGAGCGCGGATAGCGTGAGGGAAATGCTATGTCACGAGTAGGTACGAGCAGCTTAGCCAACAAGCGCCCTCGCCTTGTGTCGCATAAGTCAGGTTCGCCAGCGACAGCCGATACTCCCAAGAAAGAGCTGGTGTCAGAGGCGCAACAAACCGCGTCTGCGCCTGAGCGATTCTCCTACGCACCAACCGCGCTCGGCGAGGTTGTCGACCGAGCCGCGCGCGCCTCACTCGCCCGTTTCACGTTTGGTTTTTCACCGACAGCACTCGCCGAGTGCTATTTGGACTATGCCACGCATCTGGCGTGGTCGCCGGGTAAGCAATTGCAGTTGCTGGAAAAGGCCGTCCAACAATTCGCGCGACTAGCACTCCACGCGAGGGAATGCGCGACCCGAGCCAGTGAGACCGAACCCTTCATTCATCCTCTACCGCAGGATCGACGTTTCGTCGGGGAGCCGTGGCAACAGTGGCCTTATAATCTAATTTATCAGGGCTTTCTGCTGCAGCAGCAGTGGTGGCATAGTGCCACGACAGGTGTGCGCGGCGTCACCAAACAGCATGAGAAAGCCATTGAGTTTGCCGCAAGGCAGATACTCGATGTTTTTGCACCCTCCAATTTTTTACTAACCAACCCCGAGCTGCAGCAGCACACGCTTCGCCAAGGCGGCATGAATTTTGTGCGTGGCGCGCAGAATCTTCTGCAAGATTGGGAACGCAGCGTTAGCGGCGAGAAACCGGTCGGCACCGAGGCATTTGAGGTAGGACGCGACGTCGCCGTCACGCCGGGCAAAGTGATCTATCGCAATCGTCTGATCGAATTAATGCAGTACGCACCAGCGACAGATCTTGTTCGGCCTGAACCAATCTTGATCGTGCCCGCCTGGATCATGAAGTACTACATTCTGGATTTGTCACCGCAAAATTCACTGGTGAAATATCTAACCGAACGGGGGTTCACCGTTTTTATGATCTCGTGGAAGAATCCGGACCCTGAATATCGGGACGTCGGTATGGACGACTATCGCAGGCTCGGCGTGATGGCTGCGCTTGACGCGGTAACTGCCGTTGTGCCCGACGAGCCCGTTCACGCAGTTGGTTACTGCATCGGCGGTACCCTACTTTCGATCGCAGCAGCCGCTATGGCGCGAGATGGTGACGAACGGTTTCGGTCAATTTCCTTATTCGCGGCCCAGACAGACTTCCACGAAGCCGGCGAAATGATGCTGTTCATCAATGAAAGCCAACTCACGTTCCTCGAAGACATGATGTGGGAACAAGGATTACTTGATGGCAGCCAAATGGCCGGTGCGTTCCAACTCTTGCGCTCTAACGATCTCATCTGGTCTCGCACTCTTCATGAGTACTTTATGGGTCAACGCAGGTCGATGATCGACCTTATGGCATGGAATGCCGACACAACACACATGCCTTATCGTATGCACTCAGAATACTTGCGTAACCTTTATCTCAACAATGATCTGGCCGAGGGCAGCTGGCTTGTCGATGGGAAAACAATCGCGCTGACCGACATTCGGGCACCAATGTTCGTTGTCGGAACGATACGCGACCACGTCTCGCCCTGGCGTTCCGTTTATAAGATTCACCTTTTGGCGGCGGACACTGAGATCACATTCCTGCTCACCAGTGGCGGCCACAACGCGGGCATTGTGTCAGAGCCCGGCCGCAAAAACCGCAGCTATCAGGTCATGACCAAAAGTCCCACTGACCAGTATGCGGACCCGGATGCTTGGGCGGCTGCTACCCCGCGCCAGGAAGGCTCTTGGTGGCCAGAATGGGTATCATGGCTTGAAAAGCGATCGAGTGAGCCGGTGCCGCCTCCTCACATGGGCGCCCCTGCGGCCGGGTACACCGTGCTCGCCGACGCGCCGGGCACCTACGTGCTACGGGATAACCATGTCCACTGATAACCCGTCGTTTTACCTGCCGCGCCCGCTCGGCGACAGGCCATGCAAAGAAATCTCGAACGTAACCGGATTCGTTTAGCCCCTGCCGAAACGCACTCATGCGCCACGCTTCGGACACCGTCAATCCGATTCCAAGAAATCCGGCGACCGGCATCACCGGGCCTGATGCGTGCACACCCAGCGGGCACGCCGTACCGAGGAATGTGACCTGCGCCCCGGAGGTCCCCAGCCCCGCTTTAAAGATTTTTGGAAAGACTAGGAGTCTCATGCCATATTTGGCGCATGCCAAACGGTCAAGTTGTCCTCGTAACAACTGAGCCATTAGACGGCGGTCTGCCAATGCGGACCGTCTATTACGTCGCCGAAGAAGACCCATCTAAGGCTGAGGCCATTATTGCGGCATGCATGGCCCCGAATGAGAAGGTTCAAGC
>DASRAF010000317.1:0-4159 GCA_035638295.1 Pseudolabrys sp. | reverse complement strand
ATCGACACCGCCGGCAATCGTGAGCAGCACGTAGGCTACGCCGGCGTCACGTAGCGCCTCGATCATGCCCGCGATTTCATCGGGCGTACCGTAGAGCGCATTTTCTTCAGTGGCCCCTTTTCTGTCGGCATAAGCGAGCACGTGCGATCCCGTTTTTGCCGAAGGATCGCGCGAAACATCGACAGTCCGTTTGGTATATTCGGCCTGACGTACCAACGCGGCTTCCTTGTCGGCCGCGTCCTTGGCGACGTAAAGCTGTCGCGCGACGGCAACCTGCATCGGATCGAACCCAAGTCCGTTTGCTTCACGCTCGGCCTTGTAGATCGCAATGCGTTCGCCAAGCGTCGCGGGCGAAGCATACTGATCGAGGATAAGGTTGAACCCGCGCGCTGCCGCACGTTTGATCGAGTGCGGATTGCCGGCGGCCACCCAAAGCGGCGGATGGGGTGTCTGAGCGGGGGGCGGTTCGATCACGATGTCCTCGAAGTGCCAGAAGCGGCCCTTGTGCGAGAAGCGCTTTCGCGTGGTCCAGCCTCGCCTCAAGACTTCGAGGGCTTCCTCGAACCGTGCTTCGGCCTCGTCGGGGGCGATCTGAAATCCTTTGAACTCGCTATGGCGATATCCTTTGCCGATGCCGAAATCGAGCCGACCTTTCGAAAGAAGATCGAGCGTTGCCGCTTCCTCGGCGAGCAGCACCGGGTTGTGCCATGGCGGCACGATGACGGCGGTGCCAAGGCGAAGTGTCTTCGTGCGCATGGCCAACGCGGCGAGCAGCATCAAGGTCGAGGAAACCTGGTTCCAGCCGCTAAAATGGTGCTCGACCGAGAAGCTCGAGTGAAAGCCAAGCGCCTCGGCTTCGACATTGAAATCGAGGAACTCAAAAAAGCCCTGGCCAGTTTCCGGGCCAAATCCGGGCCGATCCGCCTTCGGCGAACAGAACAAACCGAAACGCATTCCTAGAACCTCGGGATATCCGGGAATGGCAGCCTGCCGGCGTGAACGTGCAGGCGGCCGAGTTCAGCGCAGCGGTGCAACTGCGGGAAAACCTTGCCGGGGTTAAGCAGCCCTTGGCCATCGAAGGCGCATTTCACGCGCTGCTGCTGATTGAGATCGTTTTCGGAGAACATCGTGTACATCAGATCGCGCTTTTCGACACCGACGCCGTGTTCGCCGGTGAGAACGCCACCGACTTCCACGCACAGTTTCAGAATTTCGGCGCCGAATTTCTCGGTCTTCTCAAGTTCACCGGGCTTGTTGGCATCGTAAAGAATGAGAGGATGCAGATTGCCGTCGCCGGCGTGAAATACGTTGGCGACCCGCAATCCGTATTTCGCGGACATCTGCTTCATCCGCTTGAGCACCAGCGGCAGCTGGGCCCGCGGAATCGTCCCATCCATGCAGTAGTAATCCGGGGAAATCCGTCCGACGGCCGGAAACGCCGCCTTTCGGCCGGCCCAGAACAGCAGCCTCTCCTGTTCCGAACGCGAGGCCTTGCACGAAGCCGAACGACACTCGCGCGCGATCCTTTCCACGCGTTCGATCAGATGATCGACTTCCGCCGGAGGTCCGTCGAGTTCGACGATGAGCAGCGCTTCGACGTCGAGCGGGTAGCCGGCATGGACAAATTCCTCAACGGCCGCGATGGCCGGACCGTCCATGATTTCCATGCCTCCCGGGATGATTCCCGATCCGATAATACGTGAGACGCATTCGCCGGCATCTTCCGATGATGGAAAGCCGATGAGCATCGCGCGGGCGGTTTCCGGCTTCTTCAGTATCCGTACCGTCACCTCCGTGACCACGCCGAGAAGACCTTCCGAGCCGTTGATAAGGCCGAGCAGATCGTAGCCCGACGCATCGAGGTGTTTCCCGCCGAGGCGAAGGACTTCACCGGTCATGAGCACGATTTCACAACCGAGCACGTTATTGGTGGTCATGCCGTATTTCAGGCAATGCACGCCGCCGGAATTTTCCGCCACGTTACCGCCGATTGTGCACGCAATCTGCGAGGACGGATCCGGCGCGTAATAAAATCCCGCGTATGCAACCGAATTGCTGACCGCGAGGTTGGTCACACCCGGCTCGACCACCGCAACACGATTCTCAAAATCGACTTCGCGGATTCGATTGAACTTCGCCATGCCCAGCAAAATGCCGTCCGCAAGCGGCAAGGCGCCCCCCGACAGCGACGTCCCGGCCCCGCGGGGCACGACCTTGATGCCCTCTGCGTGGCAATACCGCAGAACTTGAGCAACCTGGTCCGTGGTCTCCGGCAATACCACCACCATGGGCAGCTGCCGGTAGGCGGTAAGGCCATCGCTTTCGTACGGACGCAGCTCGCGTTCGGTCGCGATCACCCCCTCGCCGGGAACGATCGTTCGCAACGTGGCGACTATGCGCTCACGACGCCCCAGGATTGCGGCGTCAGGCTCCGGCATCCGCAGGGACATTCTCGCAACTCCCGGCTGTCCGTATCTATACTGCGCATGGGATCATGCGCTGTCACGATACAGCCATTTGACGACTTGCACATAGGGCTGGCAAAACTCAATGGAAACATGCCGGGCCGAGAGGCCGTTGGCTGGCGGGCGACGTCGGACGAAAAATGGGAACACAGTAATGAAATTGTTATTTGCCGTGGCTTTGAGCATGGCGACGCTGATTGTGAGTGCCCGGGCACAGGATGTGGCCGCCGGCGAACAATCATTCAAGAAGTGCCTTCCCTGCCATTCGATCGGTGAAGGGGCAAAAAACAAGGTCGGCCCCGTGCTCAACGGGCTAGACGGCCGTCATTCCGGCTCTATCCCCGAGTTCAACTACTCCGACGCCAACAAGAATTCCGGTATCACTTGGGATGAGGCAACCTTCAAGGAATACATCAAGGATCCGCGCGCCAAGATTCCCAATACCAAGATGATTTTCCCCGGCATCAAGAACGAAAAAGAAGCCGGCGACCTCTGGGCCTATCTCAAGCAGTTCGGTCCGGACGGGACGAAAAAGTAGATTGCCGCGAAAGGATGCGGGGACAATTGAGGTTTTGACCTTGGTCAATGTCGCGAGGGGAACGATGGGTAGGATGACATAACGATCGTAGGCGCTCGGTCCGGAGTATTGCATCATGATCAAGGATATTGTCGTCAATCTGGGGTTGGGCTCGAGCGACCCCGCCGTTGATTTTGCCGTTTCGATGGCGGAAATCTTCGAAGCCCATCTCCTCGCCGTCGCGGTCTCCTATGATCCGATCATTCCCGGCACGGTCATGGGCGGTATCCCGCCGGAAATCATTGATGGACAACGGCGCGAGTCGGATAAAAAAGCCGGCGCGGCCAAGGCCCGCTTCGAACAGGCCGCCAAGCGCGCGGGAATTTCGTACGAAACCCGCATCATAAACGCGAGCCTCCAAGGCGCAGCGGACACGATCGGTCGCATTGGCCGACGTTTTGACCTGATGATTGTCGGTCAGCCCGATCGGCAGAAATCATCAGCCGACCAGGTTGTCGACGAAGGCGTGTTGTTCGAATCCGGGCGCCCCGTGATCTTCGTGCCTTTCATCCAGAAAGACGGGGCGAAACTTGAGCGCATGATGATCTGCTGGGACGGCGGGCGTGCCGCCGCGCGCGCCGTCGCCGATTCCCTGCCGCTGCTGAAGAAGGCGAAACAGGTCGAGATCGTGATCATCTCCGACAAGCCAGGCAAAAGCGATGAAGTACCCGGCGCCGATCTTGGCCAGCATCTTGCCCGACATGGTCTCAAGGTGGATGTCAAACGCATCACGTCGCCCGACATAGACGTACCCTCCACCATCCTCTCGCACGCGGCAGATTCCTCCGCCGACATGATCGTTATGGGTGGCTATGGCCATTCGCGCTTGCGCGAATTTGTGCTTGGAGGTGCCACGCAGGGTCTCCTGGAATCGATGACGGTTCCCGTATTGATGTCGCATTGACAACCTCGCCTTCGCGGGAGCCGGTGGCCGCCTTGCTCGAGCGCCGCATTACCTTGCGCGATGGAGAAAAGGTCCTCATCCGGCCGCTCAAACCGGAGGACGCGGTGCTATATCCCGACTTCCTCCGTGAAGTGACCGCGGAAGATCTGCGTTTGCGTTTTTTTGTGCCGATGCGCGAAGTAAGGCACGAGTTGATTGAAAAGCTCATTCACT
>DASRAF010000316.1:0-4303 GCA_035638295.1 Pseudolabrys sp. | reverse complement strand
TGGAGCCGGTGCGCCGCGAAATGACCGTGCAGGATCTGCTGCGGCACACCTCCGGCCTGACTTACGCGCACCTCACCGGCCCACATCTCAGGCAGGCCTACGAAGCCGCGGGTGTTGTCGACGAACGGCAGACAAATGCCGGGATGGCGGAAAAACTTGCCAAGGTTCCCCTCGCATACCAGCCCGGCTCAACATGGCAGTATGGCGTGTCGACCGACATGCTCGGTCGCGTGGTCGAAGTCGCAAGCGGCATGAGCCTCGACCGCTTTATTGGCGAACGCATTTGCAAACCGCTCGGCCTCGTCAGCACCAGTTTTGGGCCGATCGAAGGCTCGCGCGCGGCCCAGCCTCGAATCGACAGCGTGTCGAGAAAGCGCCCGCCGATGCGCGACACATCCGTTCGTCCGAACTGGATTTCGGGCGGCAGTGGATTATTGTCGACGGCTGTCGATTATGTGCATTTCTGCCAGATGTTGCTTAACGGCGGTGAACTTGGCGGCACGCGATTGCTTGCGCCGGCGACCATCGCGCTGATGACGTCAGACCACCTGACGCCGGAAACGCGCCGAAGCCCATCAACTCCAGTGCTGTTCGGCGCTCTCGCGCCAACGCCCGAACTTGGCCTCGGCTTCGGCCTCGGCTTTGCGGTGCGCACACACAGCGGACGCAATCCGCTGCCGGGCTCGGTTGGCGATTTTTCGTGGAGCGGCGTCACCGGCACGTATTTCTGGATCGATCCGCAGCAGGAACTGGTCGCCATCCTGATGATGCAGGCGCCGCTGCAGCGGCTGCACTACCGCTATCTCATGCGCACGATGGTGTATCAGGCCATCACCGATTAAGCGGTCGTCGACGGCGTTGCCCTTAAGGGTAATTTCGCGCCACCAATCCGCAGGTCACAGTCGGCGTGTAGGCTATTAAAACCAGCGCGTGATGAGGCAGAGCGGTGGAGGATATTGGCCAACTCATTGCAGGCCTGGAAACCTTCGTTCGCCACTATGGCGCATTCGCGGTGATGCTAATTCTGGCGATCGAGGCGATCGGCGCGCCAGTCCCCGGCGAGTCGCTGTTGATATTCGCGTCAGTTCTGGCGGGTCGCGGCGAGATGTCCATGCCGGCGCTGCTCATTTTTGGGTGGGTAGGCTCAGTCATAGGCGACAATATGGGCTTTCTGATCGGCCGAAAACTCGGACGAAAGACTGTCCTGCGCTACGGCGCAAAAGTCGGTCTTACCAATGAACGCTTTAGCAAGATCGAAAATAAGTATGTTCGCTACGGCTCCGCGACGGTGTTGTTCGCACGCTTCTTCAGCATTCTGCGTCAGCTCAACGGTATCGTGGCGGGAATGCTGGGAATGTCCTGGTGGCGTTTCGTCTTGTTCGATGCCGTAGGTGCGGCGCTTTGGGTCACGGTCTGGGTGTTCCTCCCGACCTATTTCAGCGAGCATCTAGCCTTCATCGTCACGCTCGCGCATCACAAGATAGTGGTCGTGAGTTTCCTGATCGCCGTCGGCCTGATCCTCGTCGTGGCCCTCTTTGTCCGACGCATGCGAGAAGCGAGCGGAACAGCGCGGCAATGACGGCTGTCCATGAAATTGTGGGGTGATGGTGATGAGCGAACTCCCAAACGATGAACCGGTAGCCTCCGCGACACCGGCGAAGCGATGGCTGCCGCCTGCCAGTGCCTGGCTGAAGGAATTGCCATATGTCGTTGTGCTGGTTCTCACACTTCTTGGCGTCGCCTATACGAGCGTCACAAGACGGCCGACGATCGTCTATTGGGAATTTCTTGTCATTGTAACCGCAGTTGCATGCATCTGGGGTGGTTGGCGCTACGCACCCGATAGAAAGGCAAAGGTCCGTCTCATCGGCAGCCAAGCGCTGCACTGGCTTGCTTTTTTTGTCGCCATGAATCTCGTGTTGTTGCCCAGCGTGCAAAACATGCTGAACGCTGATGCAACCGGCCTGGCCATTCTTCTCCTGCTGGCACTTGGGACGTTTGTTGCTGGCGTGCACATTCCCGCGTGGCAGGTTTGCGTTCTTGGCCTGGTCATGGGGCTTTTCGTACCGGCCATCGCGTGGATCGAGGAGGCTGCACTGATCGTGCTGCTCGCGCTGGTCGCCCTGATCGGCGTAGGGGCATTATTCTGGTGGATCGGGGATCGCAAACTCTGGACACAGTGAAGGTGACCAGAGCTGATTTGACGCGCGGGACAAAGAACTTGGAGCATCAGGGTGATCAGTCGCGAACTCTCCCTGTTTATCGGCACATCAACTAGTGGCTTCTTTCACGTGTGAACGTGATCGGCAAAACAAATTCGAACAGAGACCAATTTTTTCCATCCGATGACGCGGTCAGTTGACCGCCATGATGTTCGATAATCGTGCGGCATATGGCTAGCCCCAAGCCCATGCCATGTGCCTTTGTCGTAAAAAATGCACCAAATATGCTGTCGAGTCGTTCTGGATCAATTCCGGGGCCCGTGTCTCGCATTGCCACTGTAATCGCATCATGACCTCGGAGCTCAGTCCTCACCTGTAATACCCGATCGCGATCTGTCGCAGCGTCCATTGCTTCGACTGCGTTGTGGACCAGGTTAAAGATCACCTCTTCCAATTGCCTCCTATGGGCCTCGACAAGCGGCAGTTCGGCCGCCAGCTCAAGGCGAGTCTCAACGCCATGATCCTGCAACTCTTTCCCCGATGACTGCAGGACCCCGAGGATAAGCTCATTCAGCTCGACTTGCTCTCGTTTCTGAGTGCTTTTCCCGAACAACGCGCGAATACCCTCTAACACTTCACTCGTGCGACGAGTGTCACTGATCATACTGTTCAAAATGGCTCGTACCTCTGTAAGTTCAGGTGGCGTTTTGTCAAGAAATCGCAGCGCCGCACTGCCATTTACTGCGATGGCACCCAGGGGCTGCCTCACTTCATGAACAATCGCAGCCGTAAGCGCCTGCGCATTCAACAGTTTGTTGTCTCGTTCGCGCTCCAGCATCGTGTTTGAGTGAGCGAGGTGTGCCGCACTCTCCCTCCGCTGGGCGAATATCGCGGCAAGTACATATGCGCTGAGCGCAACAACCAGAATGCCGACTTGGGCTGCCAGGATGCGGTCGCTGATTGGGTGGCTGGGATCTCCGAAATGACCAATGCCTAAGATTGTCGTCACTACGATCGTAATCGAAACCAAGAACGCGCCTGCTGCGGAGAACGCCGGTCGGGCGCGAGCGGCAAGCCACGCCAAAACTGGGAAAAGCCAAGTGATCGGAAATAGTGTCTCCCAAAGCCCGCGCGGCAGCAAAATGAGAAGTCCAGTCACCAACGCAAGAGCCACGAGTCCCAATGTGCCTTCGATGACTTCGCTCCGCGGCGATGGCTGCCGCACGACGGCAATAACCCCAACCACGAGTGGTGCGACAGCGATGATGCCGACAAAGTCGGATGCGAACCAGTGCTGCCAACTGTCGAGCATCGCTGCGGAGGGCCCGCGCATCAACCTGTAGGTAACCGCTCCCGCCATTCCTGACACAGTCGTCGCGGCGACTGCTGTCGCGGTCAGGGCAACAACGTGGCGCACCCGAACAAGGTTGAAACCTGCACCGAAGTAGTGGTGGATCAATCCGGCTGTAATCAGGGCCTCTGCCGCATTGGAAAGGCCCAAGGCGACACCAGCCCAGAGCGGATCGTGGATGATGAAGTGGGTCGCAATAGTCGCGACCATCACCCCGGCCAACACCGGCCATCTCGCCTGTGATCCGAGCGCGATCAGGAGACCTGAGGAAATACCAGCCGCGGGCCAGAACACGGCCACGCCCGCAGGCTCTAGAATCAGACGGACGCTAAATTTAGCCGCCAGGAAATAAACCAAGCCGACTGCTGCAGCGAGCGCAATGCTTCCAACCCACCAATTGGCGGCGGAGCGCTGGCGTTGGTTTTGTGCCAGTAGACGCACAGGGAGTACCGCAGATACTCGAGCATATCGACGGCGTCCTCTCCGGCGCACAAACAAACACTGAAGCCGTATGACGCCATCTAAGTTGCAGAATAGCAGGTTCGGAAAAAGCAGTAAGGGGCTCGTGAGCGCTAGTCCGCCTGGGCCCTCGGTCCCGGCCCTCTCGTGAACGTCGCACTCAAAACGTCACACTCAAGGATAAACTGGGGCCGGCCGCGGCCAGGCCACTTGAAATAATTTGGTGGTGATCAACATCTTATCCTTTGGCGGGATCCGACCGGCCCGTGTGAAAAGGACTGTTCCTTTGTCTAATCAGCCAACAATACAAGGCGGCGCATACGCAAAAATT
>DASRAF010000315.1:0-5780 GCA_035638295.1 Pseudolabrys sp. | reverse complement strand
TGGTCTTTTCGTGGGGCGGCAATCCCGGCGTAGGCTCTTTGCACCGTCTGAGAGACGCGATCGAAAATGGCTGGCCGCAGAAGCTCGAGCTGGAGGAGCATTCGCATGCCGCGATGGCCAATGCCTACGAGGCCGGCGCGGCCGGTCTGCCGTGCGCAATCTTTCGCGGCTACATCGGGGGCGATCTGGCGAAGGTGAATTCGAAAATCAAACGCGTGACGTGCCCGTTCACCGGCGAAGAGCTTGCGGTCATCCCGGCGCATCGGCCGGACGTTGCAGTGATCCACGCGCAGCGCGCGGACAAGGCCGGCAACGTGATGATCGAGGGCGTGCTCGGCGTTCAGAAGGAGGCCGTGCTCGCTTCCAAACATTCGGTGGTCACGGTCGAGGAGATCGTTGATGAACTTCCCGAACGCAGCCTCAACGCGGTCGTGCTGCCGCATTGGACCGTCGGCCACGTGGTCGAAGTGCCGGGCGGCGCCTGGCCGTCCTATGCGCAGGGGTACTATCCGCGCAACAACGGTTTTTACAAGGAATGGGATGCCATCTCGCGCGAACGCGATTCATTCCACGCCTGGATGAAAGAAAATGTACTGTCGAAAGGTCCGGAGGCTTTTGCGAAATACGCGCGCAAGCACCGGATGGCGGCGGAGTAAGGCACATGGCCGATTACAAACCCAATGAAATGATGACCGTTGCGGCTGCGCGAGCCCTGAAGAATGACGATGTCTGCTTCGTCGGCATCGGCCAGCCTTCGGCCGCGTGCAACCTCGCCCGGCTCACGCACGCGCCGAACATCACCCTGATTTACGAATCCGGCACGCTCGCCACCAAGCCGAACATTCTTCCGCTCTCGATCGGCGACGGCGAATTGTGTGAGACCGCGCTGACCACGGTGTCGGTCCCCGAAATGTTCCGCTACTGGCTGCAAGGCGGCCGCATCAAGGTCGGATTTCTCGGCGGCGCGCAGATCGACAGATTCGCCAATCTCAATACGACCGTGGTCGGACCCTACGACAAGCCGAAAGTGCGGTTGCCCGGCGGCGGCGGCGCGCCGGAGATCGCCACGTCCTGCGGCGAAATCTTCATCATCATGGCGCAGGGCAAGCGCAGCTTCGTCGACAAGCTCGACTTCGTGACCTCGATCGGTCACGTCTCGGGCGGGGATTCACGCGCAAAGCTCGGCGTGAAGACCAAAGGGCCGACCAAGCTCATTACCGATCTCGCCTTGTTCGAGCCGGATCCGCAGACGAAGGAAATGACCGTCCTCTCCATTCATCCGGGGGTCACCCGTGAACAGATCCAGGAAAATTCCGGCTGGCCAATCAAGTTCGCGGCCAAGGTCGCCGAAACGCCGCCGCCGACCCAGCGCGAGCTAGAAGTCCTGCGCGAGCTTCACTCGCGGACCAACCGCGCGCACGCGGAGGCCGCCTGATGGCGCGCGACGTTTTCCTTTGCGACGCAGCGCGAACGCCGATCGGTCGCTATGCCGGTGCGCTTGCCAAGGTGCGTGCTGATGACCTCGCTGCCGTACCGATCAAGGCGCTGATGGCGCGCAACCCGAAGATCGATTGGGAAAAGCTCGACGAAATCTACTACGGCTGCGCCAACCAGGCGGGCGAAGACAATCGCAACGTGGCGCGCATGGCGCTGCTGCTCGCCGGATTGCCGACCAGCGTGCCGGGCGTCACGCTCAACCGGCTATGCGCGTCCGGACTTGACGCGGTTGGGTCCGCCGCGCGCGCGATCCGTGCGGGCGAGATCGATTTTGCCATCGCCGGCGGCGTTGAATCGATGACGCGGGCACCCTTCGTGCAAGGCAAGGCGCCAGAGGCTTTCGCCCGCACGGCGGAAATCTATGACACGACTATCGGCTGGCGCTTCGTCAATCCGTTGATGAAGCAGCAATATGGTATCGACTCGATGCCCGAGACCGGCGAGAACGTCGCCGAGGAATTCCAGATTTCACGCGCGGACCAGGATGCTTTTGCGCTGCGCTCCCAACAAAGAGCCGGCAAGGCAATCGCGTCAGGATATTTCGCAAAAGAAATCGTCGCGGTCGAAGCGCCGGGCGGCAAAGCCGGACTGATCAAGGTCGACAAGGACGAGCACCCCCGCCCCGATACGACTCGCGAACAGCTGGCCAAGCTCAAGACTCCGTTTCGCAATCCCGGCACCGTGACCGCCGGCAATGCGTCCGGGGTCAACGATGGCGCGGCGGCGATGTTCGTGGCATCGGAAGCGGCCGTGAAGGCGCATGGGCTGAAACCCCGTGCGCGCATCCTGGGCATGGCTTCGGCGGCAGTGCCGCCGCGGATCATGGGCATCGGTCCGGTGCCGGCGACGCAAAAACTGATGGCGCGCCTGCACCAGAAAATTGGCGACTACGATTTGATCGAGATCAACGAAGCCTTCGCATCGCAATCGCTAGCATGCCTGCGACAGCTCGGACTTGCCGACGATGCCGAACACGTCAATCCGCACGGCGGTGCGATCGCGCTTGGCCATCCGCTTGGCATGTCCGGCGCCCGCCTGGCGCTGACGGCCGCGCATGGGCTTGAGGAAAACGGTGGCAAGCTCGCGCTCGCCACCATGTGCGTCGGGGTGGGGCAGGGCGTATCGCTGGCACTCGAGAAAGTGTCATAACGAGCAAGGCATGAAGGAACGGAAATGACGCTGGTTTTTCCAAGAGAGAGCCTGAATGCTTTTCCAAAGCATCTCACGCCCGGTTACCGCAGTACGGTGAAGCGCTCGCCGTCGAAGCCGCTGATTCTCATGCCGCAGACTTTGTCCGAATTGACCGGACCGGTTTACGGACACGATGCGGTGCGGGAAGGCGATAACGACCTCACCAAGCAGCACAAAGGTGAACCGCTCGGGGAACGCATCATCGTGCACGGCCACGTCTACGATGAGGACAAGCGTCCGGTTGCCGACACGCTCGTCGAGATATGGCAGGCGAATGCCTGCGGGCGCTACGTCCACAATGTCGACCAGCATCCGGCGCCGCTCGATCCGAACTTTACCGGAGCAGGGCGGACGGTCAGCGACAAGAATGGCTACTATCGTTTCATCACGGTGAAACCGGGCGCCTATCCGTGGGGCAATCACCACAACGCGTGGCGGCCGAACCACATCCACTTCTCTGTGTTCGGCCACTCGTTCCTGTCTCGTCTTGTCACGCAGATGTATTTTCCAGGTGACTGCCTCTTCCCGTTCGATCCCATCTTCAATTCGGTCACCGACGAGAAGGCGCGCGGACGCATGGTCTCGATGTTCGACCTGGACAACACCATTCCCGATTGGGCGCTCTGCTTCCGCTTCGACATCGTGCTGCGCGGACGCGAAGCCACACCCCAAGATACAGACAAGCACTGACACGGATAAGCACTAATGTCTGAGATCACTCCCTCACAAACCGTCGGTCCGTTCTTCGCCTACGGCCTGGCGCCGCAAAGCCGCTGTGAATGGCGGCCGGAACAGGGCAAGGAAACCTATGACTGGAAGGAAACGGCGGGCGCCAATCTGGTGACCGCGGATACCTCGGGTACCAAGATCCGCGTTGAGGGTCGAGTGCTCGATGGCGATGGCCTGCCGATCAACGATGCCATGATCGAAATATGGCAGGCGGACGCGCAGGGCCGTTACGCCCATCCTGCCGACAATCGTCCGCGGCCGAACACCCGGTTCATGGGCTTCGGCCGTTCGGCGACGGACAAGAATGGCGTCTTCAGCTTCGACACGATCAAGCCCGGATCGGTTCCTGGGCCGAACGGCAAGGCGCAGGCGCCACATATTGTCTTCTGTATCTTCTCGCGCGGCATGCTGCGGCAGATCTATACGCGCCTCTATTTCCCAGATGAGACCGCCAATGACGGCGATCCCATCCTCACGCTGGTCCCATCCGACCGGCGCGGGACGCTCGTCGCCCACAAGGAAACCAAGGGCGAAATGCCGGTCTACCGCTTCGACATCCGGGTGCAGGGCGAGAACGAGACGGTTTTCTTCGACATCTGAGCCGGCGGCTCGCGCGGCAAAGTGGGGAAGCTGCTACCCACTTTGCCCACAAACTACCGCACAGTAGTGGGCACGGTTCCACCTAAACAATGTCCCCAGTGGGTCGTACCATTCCGTGGCATATCAACGTCGCTAAAATCGCCAAGATCATGAGTGGGCCATTAGCCCACCCACCTTGCCCACCTTTCCCAATTACATATTTGTAGTTGACGGAAGGAACCGGAGTTGGTTCGCTCGTGGTCATAACGGCCAATGAGAGCCGGCAGGAAGCGCGCCATGAACGAACAGATCCTCCAGGAGATCAGCGAGTTTTGCCGCACGCGGGGGCTCGCCGAATCGACCTTCGGCCGCCGTGCGGTCAACGACGGCAAGCTCGCAAGTCGTCTGCGCAACGGCGGACGTATCACGACCGACACGCTTGATCGCATCCGCGCCTTCATGGCGCGCAATGCGGACGGCGCTCCGGCGCGCCGTCGCCTTCTGTTCGAGCCGACGCCGCCGGGAATTCTGCCCGTCGTGAAATCGACAACCGTGCCTCCGGTCGCTTCCGGACTCGCCAGCGACGATCCGCAACGCAATTTCCGTTTCTTCGACAACAGGCAGAAGTATCTGCTCTTCGTGAACACCTGCTCGGAGAAGTGGGAAATAGCTTCGCGGGTGAGCCTCGAACTCACCAATATCCATCCGCGGCCGCCTGCGGTGCGCGTATTCGACGCTGGCGTTGGTGACGGCACGGTGCTCGCACGCGCGATGCGTTCGATGCACGACCGGTTCCCGACCACTCCTTTCTATATCGTCGGTAAGGAAATCAGCCTGGAGGACATTCGCCTCACGTTGCACAAGATGGCGGATCGTTTCGTCGAGCATCCGTCAACGGTGCTGGTGTTGACGAACCTCGCCTACGCGGAGGCGCCATGGCTTGCCGTGAAATCGCTGAGCGCCGCCACCAGCCTCGTCTGGAAAGAGCTGGCTATGGAAGGCAACACCGCGCACAGCTTCGAGAAACAGATCACTGATCTCGAACCGTTCCTGGCCGAAAGCTGGAAAGCGCGCGTCAGTCCGAAAAGTGGCAATCCAGTATACGAGCGCCCGGTGATCCTCGTGATCTACCGCAACGATCACCGCTTCCTGCTCGACCAGATCGTGCCGAAGCCGGGCGGTACCGTTGCCGACTACGATCTGGTGATCGCCTCGCAGCCCTATCGCGCGCGAGCCTCACTTGAGTTCAAGGCCAAACGCGTTCTGGCGCCGCTCGCACGTGCTCTCGGACCCGGCGGCCGCATGATCGCGATCCATTCCCACGGGCACGATCCGGGAATGGAAATCATCAAAAAGGTGTGGCCGAACGACAATCCGTTCCTGCACAACCGCCACGACCTCCTGAAGGAGGTTAAGCACGAACTGGGCGCCGCAGGCCGCGATCTCAATTTCAACGCTTACTCCGATCAGCGGTCGCTGTTTCGTTACGACATGCACACATTACCGTCGGAGATTTCGTCCTCGATCGGGACCTCGACGCTGTTGGCCGCGTGGAACGCGGCAATCTATATGGCGCAAGTCGAGGACGATCGCCTTTCCGATGTGAACAGCGATCGCCGCTACATCGAGGCCACGCGCGAAGTTCTTCAGCAGTATGGCGGTTTGTGGTTCTACGACGAGTCCTTCGTGATTTCGCGCAGACAACCGTGATCGGGACCCGTTTCTATGACCGCCAGCGACTTTGCCCGCGACTTCTCGATTGAGGCCACCAGGCCGAGCGCGAG
>DASRAF010000314.1:0-2423 GCA_035638295.1 Pseudolabrys sp. | reverse complement strand
GCCGAGCCAGTATTGCGCTTCGGGGACCAAGCGTTCGTTGGGATATTTCTTCAGGTAATCGCGGAATGACTGTTCAGCCAACGAATAGTCCTTATGCAGCACATACCCGTAGGCCATGTCGTACTCGTCTTGCGGCGAGGCAGAAGGCGGCAGTGTCGCAAGTTGCTGGTTGTTGGGCGTGGCAGGAACAACGTTGCGTACTTGCGGCGGCGGTGAAGCCGATGCCGCTTGCGGTGTCGCTTGCGGTGGCGGCATCGACACCGATCCGGCCGACGCGATAGTGGACGGCGGCACCGCTCGTTGCGGCGGCGGTGAGTCGGTGTTCGCGAGCGTCGACAAATCGAGTGGCGCGCCCGCACTACGCCCGCCGGGTGCACCGATTGGCCCCCCATCCGGTTCGGGTTCTGCTATCACCGCCTCTTTCCCGAGGGTGCGTGGAGCGCCTGGCGCATTAGGATTCTGCGTGGGATCGAAAACGTCTGAGCGACGACCGGACGGAGGCGCCATCGGCGCATTCCCCTGATTTGACGGCGCCGCCTGCGGCGGTGGCGTGGCGCCGCCTCGCGACCCCATTTGCTGGAAACGATATTCAGTATCGTCCTGCATGCGCTTGAGTTGCGATTCCAGTTGCTGATTGCGGTACTGAAGCTGCTCGATCGTGCCGGTCAGCTGACGCAATGCACCTTCCATCCGGTCGAGACGAACGGAAAGATCGCCGGGATCGGATTGCGCCGCTCGACCGCCCTGTGCGGGCTGACGCGATTGTGTCTGTTCGCCGCGATTGAACAGGTTGTCGAGAAAATTGCCACCGCGCTGGTCCTGCGCCAGCGCAGCGCCGGCCAGAAGCAAAACGGAAATTGCGGCAAGCACCGCAGTTCGAGATGATAATGTTAAGCGCGTCATATGTGATGAAACCGGCAGGGGCCGTTTGACCAAGGGTAACATAAGGCGCGCTGCGTCGAAATTGTGACTGTGGCCTCTGGTTCCGGCCTCGTCACGTCCGACTTAATGCCGGATACCGTGTATGGCCGGCGAACGCGGCCATACAAACCTCAGGAGCTGACCCCGAGGACGGTGACCGCGCGACGATTCTGCGACCAGCAGGAGATATCGTTGCAGACTGCGACCGGACGTTCCTTCCCGTAAGAGATTGTCCGCATGCGCTGTGGCTGGATACCCCGCGAGGCCAGATAATCACGCGCCGCTTGCGCACGACGCGCGCCGAGCGCGATGTTGTACTCGCGCGTGCCGCGTTCGTCGGCATGGCCCTCGATGGTGAACTGACCATACTGGCTGTAATTCGTCAGCCACTGCGCCTGCTTGTCGAGTGTCGCGCGCGCCTGCGGCGTAAGCTCGGACGAGTCGGATTCGAAAAATACGCGGTCGCCGACGTTTACGATGAAATCCTGCTGGCTCCCGGGCGATGCCTGGCCGGCGGCATTCGCCTGTGCGTCTTCGCCCGATCTGGCGCAGGCCGAGACTGCCAAAGCCGCAACAAGGATCGCTGCGAACCGGGCAGCGTGCAGCATCTTCATCATGTCAGTCATCCCGGTCCCCTCCTTCACACATATCGACGCTAATGCGTGTTGGGTCTAGCAGGCCTTTCGTTAAACGAACGTTCCATCAACCTTGATGGAACCTTGCCCGGCCTCATTAAGTCTCCCGCTGTCCCTTAAACCGTTTCTAATGGTTAAGACAGTGTGAAAATAAGGCCGGTTTGCGACGATCAGGATAAAAGCGGTGACCAGGCCGGATCGGACGCGTACGCGGGTGTGGGAACCTTCAACTCGTTGCGGCCGCTAATATCAATCGTATACAGCGCGGGCCCCTGGCCCATATCACGGAAAAACATCAGCACACGGCCATTCGGCGCGAATGTGGGACCTTCGTTGTGGAAACCCTCGGTCAGCAGGCGCTCGCCCGAACCGTCCGGTTTAAGAATACCGATGGCAAAATTACCGCGCGCCTGGCCCGTAAACGCAATGTAATCGCCGCGCGGGGACCAAACCGGCGTCGAGTGGTGTCCTTCGCCGAAACTGATGCGCTGTGCCGGCCCGCCGCTCGCGGACATCACGTAAATCTGCTGGCTGCCACCGCGATCGCTTTCGAAACAGATGCGGGTGCCATCCGGTGAATAACATGGCGCAGTGTCGATCGCAGGCGTGTCGGTGAGGCGTGTGGTCTGCTTCGATCGCAGGTCCATCACGAACAGGTTGGCATTGCCTCCTTGTTGAAGACTCATGATGACGCGCTGACCATCCGGGGAAAATCTCGGGGCGAAAGTCATGCCCGGAAAATTGCCGACGATTTCCCGTTGCCCGGTCTCGATGTTGAGGAGATAGACACGCGGATCGCCCTGCCCATACGACATGTAAGTGATCTCTTGCGTCGACGGATTGAAGCGAGGCGTCAGCACGAGATCA
>DASRAF010000313.1:0-3151 GCA_035638295.1 Pseudolabrys sp. | reverse complement strand
ACTACCTTTTCCGGGTCGATCCCGGCCATACGAGGCGTCCATGTCCTGGTCATTGAATATCGGCAAGGTCGCGGGAACCGTCGTTCGCGTACACCTCACCTTCCTGCTGTTTCTCGCGTGGATTTTCGCCGCGAGCTACGCGTCGGGGGGAGCCGCGACCGCCTGGGACAGCCTCGTCTTCATGGTTCTTCTGTTTCTGTGCGTGCTGCTGCATGAGTTCGGCCACATTTTCACGGCGCGCGCTTTCAACGTACCAACGCCTTACGTGACCTTGCTGCCGATCGGCGGCGTGGCCCAACTCGAGCGCATTCCTGAAGAACCATGGGAGGAATTCCTCATCGCCATCGCTGGCCCGATGGTCAACATCGTGATCATGGTGGTCCTGATGGTTCTGTTTGGTGCGCAGTTGCAGCCGAGTGCTGCCGCGGCTGTCGACAATCTGAAGATCCCGCTGGTCGATCGCCTCGCGGCGGTAAATCTGTTTCTCGCACTGTTCAACATGATACCGGCATTCCCGATGGACGGCGGCCGCGTTCTGCGAGCACTGCTGGCAACCCGTCTCGGTTATGTACGCGCAACTGAAATCGCGGCCGGGATCGGGCAATTTGTCGCGTTCGCGCTCGGATTCATCGGCCTGCTGTTCAATCCGATCCTGATCTTCATCGCCATCTTCGTTTATCTCGCAGCGTCTTCGGAGGCGCACATGGTTGCGCTTCGCGCGGCCTCGCGTGGCGTCCCGGTGAGCTACGCCATGATGACGCAGTTCGCCACCTTGTCGCCCGAGGCGCATATCGACGAAGCCGTGCAGACCTTGCTGCAGACAAGCCAGGGTGAGTTTCCTGTCGTTGATGCCGCCGGCAGACCTGCCGGTGTTCTCGGGCGTGCCGATCTGATTCGCGCCATCAAGACGCGGGGTCCGGATGCCCGCGTGGCCGACGCGATGATCGCGGAAGTGCCCACGATTAGCCATCGCGCCACGCTGGAACAGGCTTTCAAGCTGCTGCAGCAGAAATCGGTCCCAGCGGTCGGCGTTACCGATCCAACCGGTAAACTGGTGGGTCTGGTCACCAGTGAAACAATCGCTGAGATGATGATGCTGCGAGAAGCCTTGCCTCGCGGCGTGCGTATCGGCCCGTGGAGCCGTGCGGCCGGCGCTTGACGGCCCCGAGTCACAAACCCGTCGTCTTATCTTTTTCCCGCTGTCAGAAAACGCGTCCACCCTCCGCAGTGATTCGGAGGCCACTTCATGCCCGGGCGCTTGCGTACCGGCAGCGCGACAACGCGCCGCCGGTTCCTGACGACTTTTGCCTCAGCGAGCGCAGCAACCATCGCAGCACCGGCTTTCAGCCTTTCATCACAACGGCCAATCCTCACGCACGGCGTGCAATCCGGCGATGTGTCGGTCGATTCGGGCATGGTGTGGGCTCGTGCGGACCGGCCCGCCCGCATGCTGATTGAAGCTGCCACGACAGACAGCTTCAAGGAGATATGTCACGCCTCTTTCGCCGATGCACTTCCCGAGACCGATTTTACCGCCAAGGCGCTGATCGAAGATCTGCCGCCCGGACAAGACATTTTCTATCGGCTGCGATTCCAGGATCTGTGGTCGCCACAAGCTGTCGGCGAGCCGAGTATCGGACGCTTTCAGACTGCATCGACTGATCGGCGCTCGATTTCCTTCGTGTGGTCGGGAGACACCGCGGGCCAAGGCTGGGGTATCGATCTTTCACGCGGCGGCATGCGCTCATATCGAACGATGCTGCACAATCGGCCGGACTTTTTTGTCCATTGCGGCGACAGCATTTACGCGGACTGCACAATCCCGGATCAGCAAGCGCTGCCAAATGGCGAGATCTGGCGAAATGTCGTCACCGAAGAAAAGAGCAAGGTTGCAACGAAACTCGAGGACTATCGCGGCAACTACAAATACAACCTTCTCGACGCAAACTTACGGGATTTCAACGCCGAAGTGCCCATCTTCGCGCAATGGGACAATCACGAAGTCATGGAGGACTGGTGGCCCGGCGAAGCATTCGACCGCAGGGGTTACAACACGCGAAGCGCCCTGCTCCTCGCCGCTCGCGGGTGCCGCGCCTTTCATGAGTTCATGCCGTTGCGCTACAGCCCGGCCGAACCGGGGCGCATCTACCGGAAAATTTCATACGGTCCGCTGCTCGACCTGTTTCTGCTCGATATGCGCAGCTATCGCGGCCCCAACGCGCAACCAACGACGCAATACGACCCTGACGCTTATCTTCTCGGTCCTGTTCAGCTCGCCTGGCTCAAGCGCGAACTCAACCGTTCGTCCGCAACATGGAAAATCATCGCCTCCGACACGCCCCTCGGGACGATTGCCTGTGCCGCGCCCGACATCCGCACGCCACTTGGCCGCGGCATTGAGATCGCCGACCTGCTGTCATTCATGAACCACGCCGCCATGCGCAACACGATTTGGATCACCGCCGACCTTCACTACACCGCGGCACATTATTTCGATCCGAACCGCGCCGTATTCCAGGAGTTCGAACCGTTCTGGGAATTCGTTTCCGGTCCGATTCACGCCGGTACCTGGACACCATGCACCATGGATCGGACCTTCGGTCCCCAAGTGTTTTTCCAAAGCGCGGCGAGCCAAACGCAAGGCGACAACCTCGCACCGAGCTTCGGCCTACAGTTCTTCGGCCATATAGCGATCGACGGCAGAACCGAGACGTTGACGGTAACACTCAAGGATGTCGATGATCGGGCGCTCTGGGCAACGACGCTGGAGCCGAAATCCGACCAGAGCGCCAGGCGTCTTTCGCGGCCGCTTCACGGTAAGACCTAGCCGTCGGGACGCTTTACTCACAGGTTTTAGCGCGTGTCATCTATCGGTCACACAGGCGTCGATGATCTGTCAGCGACCCCAACCAAGCTTCGCGTTCAATTGAAAAGGGGAGTGTTCGATGGCGATACAGATCGGTTTGTCTGCAACACGCCGGCGGTTCATGGCAACGAGCGCGGCCGCGACGGCGCTCACCACAATCGGAGGCATTGCTCGTCCCTTCGTCAGCCGCGCCAACGACCGTCCCCTGATCACGCACGGTCTGCAATCCGGAGACGTGACAGCCGATTCCGGTGTCATCTGGGCGCGTACGGACAGGCCGTCGCG
>DASRAF010000312.1:0-2247 GCA_035638295.1 Pseudolabrys sp. | reverse complement strand
TTGGTGCCGTGGAGAAATGGACTGTGACCAGCGCATCTGCTTCCCGCCCGGCCACAACGCGCACCCAATGGCTGCTGTGGCTCGCGCTGACGGTGGCGAGCCTCTGCGGGATCGTAGCGGTCATTTCGATTGTATCGCCCTTCAATTGGGCCTGGGTGCCGCTCTCGCGCCATCCTTGGGTGCTTCCCCTGCGCATGCAATGGATGCCGGCCGTGGGCGTTCTAGCGCTGGTCTCGCCGCTCATCGCCCTCGCGGCACTCTTCTTGCGCTGCTGGCGTTTTGCGGCCCTCACCCTCATAGCCCTCTGCGCGGCGCTGCAATTTGGCTATGTCGGGCTGGAAACCTATTGGAAAGCGCAAGAGCGCGCGGGCGCATTTGAGCAGGATTACTGCAAGGAGTTCGGCCCCTCGATCCTCTGTCAGAAGTGAGTCAGCGGGTGTGAACCCGTTAGCGAGTCCTAGGTCCGGTCCGGGTCATTCACGTCGGTTCGGGTACGTCTGCTTTTGATGCTGTGGACGGCTCCTCCACCGGCACGTGAGTGCCATGGATGTGGGTGCTGTTAGAGGACCCACGATTCGGAGGAGCCACCAATGCAAACGGTTACGACAATCGGTCTCGATATCGCGAAGTCAGTCTTTCAGGTTCACGGGGTTGATGCAGGCGGGCAGGTGGTCATCCGCCGCCAACTGAAGCGCCGCTATGTTCTGGCATTCTTCCAGAAGCTGCCGCCGTGCCTGGTCGGTATCGAAGCGTGTGCGTCGTCGCATCATTGGTCGCGCGAGCTGCAGGCGCTCGGCCACACTGTGCGCCTGATGCCACCGGCCTACGTGAAGCCCTACGTGAAGCGGCACAAGAACGATGCGGCTGACGCCGAGGCTATCTGCGAGGCGGTCACGCGGGCCAACATGCGGTTCGTCGCGACCAAGACTCCCGAGCAGCAAAGCGGCCTAATGCTCCATCGCACGCGTCATTTGCTCATCCGCCAGCAGACCTCGGTGATCAATGCGATCCGCGCTCATCTTGCCGAGTTCGGGATCGTTGCGCCGGTCGGACGCAATGGTGTCGAGCAACTGCTCGGG
Source organism: Pseudolabrys sp. (assembly GCA_035638295.1). Taxonomy (GTDB): domain Bacteria; phylum Pseudomonadota; class Alphaproteobacteria; order Rhizobiales; family Xanthobacteraceae; genus Pseudolabrys. The sequence continues at coordinate 1,168 of DASRAF010000312.1, read as the reverse complement.
GTCGTCGCTGATTCAAATGACAAGCGGTTGCCCGAGGTTGCACGTGCGTGTGTTGCCGTTCTCGGCGCCCAACTGAAGATGCTGAAGGAGCAGATTTTGGGGTTTGACCGTATGATCAGGGCCTGGCACCGATCCAGTGAGTTGAGCATGCGGCTGGATGATTGTGCCGGCGTCGGGCCGATACTGGCCACCGCCCTGGTCGCTACCGTTGCCGATCCGAAGATGTTCCGGTCAGGGCGCAACTTCTCGGCCTGGATCGGGCTCGTGCCGAGGCAACACTCGAGTGGGGGCAAAGACAGGCTCGGCAGTATCAGCAAACAAGGTGACCGCTATCTGCGCGGCCTATTCGTGGCCGGGGCGCTCGCCGTCATCCGTTATGCCAAAATCCATGGCACCAAGCATCGGCCCTGGCTTACGGCGTTGCTGGCGCGGCGTCCGATTAAGGTCGCTGCCATTGCGCTCGCCAATAAGATTGCACGGATGGCCTGGGCGATGATGGCCAAGGGCGAGCGCTACAAGGAACCCGTCGCGCTTGCGGCCTAGCGGATCGCGTCGGACATCCGACGTGATGTGAAGGTTGGGAGGGCCAACAGCACGTAATGCAGAGCCGGTCGATCCGGCGATCAGGACAACCCACTTGCCCCGATGCATTCTCGAATGCGGGCTTTCGATTGGGACCTGATCCGCGGAGGGCATTATGGCCAGCGGTCATGTGAACCGCGCTAATAGGCCGAACACACGGCTGCACCGACCAACCCTGCTACGTGAAGAAAGCTCTTGCCAACTCGGAGCCGTCCACACACGGGGGCAAAGCGGAAAACATTTGCTCGCTTTGAGACTTACCGGTTTTGACCCATATGCGACATGGCGTCTCTGCCGTATACAAATTTTGTCTGCTAATTTAGGCGAGCTGCCGGGGGGAGAATGCCGAAATCCCGCGTATCGTGAGCAGCACTGCTGTCGGCAGGCATTTCCGACTGGCCTTTATTTTTGGTCATCGTAACGAAGTCGCAACCCGCTCCTACGAGGAGTCCGTGAGAGAGGAACAACCATGAATTCAAAGTTTAGGATCGCCCTCGCGCTTGTCGCAGGCGCAGTCGTTGGCGGAGCTGCCGTGCAAGGACTGCACGCACAAGTAAAGCCGAAAGCCTATCTTGTTACCGAGAGC
>DASRAF010000311.1:0-10236 GCA_035638295.1 Pseudolabrys sp. | reverse complement strand
ATGCAATTGCAATCAACCCTTCATTTACGCCTGATGTCCGCTGGGTTGCGTCGCGCGACGGCCGCGATAAACACCCGAGCCGCCTCGATATTCCGACACCGAGTTGTGATCGGGATAACGTGTCATTTACTTTTCGCGGCGGCGATTCGTCGTTATGCGATTGCTGACACGCAATGCCATCGAGGCCCGCCTCCCTTACGCTGAAATTGCTCGCTCTTGTGCTGGTTTCCGCTTTCATGCTGGCGTCACCAGCCGACGCAAAGACACGCAAGCACAAGAAGACCACAACGTATTCGGAGACCGCCTGCGGTCCCCAGTAGCGGGGCACGACCCTGGCTCGTCCGGGCCCCCTGTATTTCAGCGGCGCCTATCTCGGCGATGATCCCGATCCGAATATCCGCTTTCAGATCCTGCGCGATATCAGCGGCCGGTTTGGTGGAGACTCCAACTGACGGTCATCGCTGCATATTGCGAAAGCTCTGTTCCCGTTTGATTTTTGCCGTCTGATCGGGTGAAGTGCCGCCTCATCGACAAGGCGCCCCGCGGCCATGCCGTACGAGGGTGGCCGCGCCCGGAGGACAGCCATCATGCTTCGTACAATCGCGGCCTTCGACCGCATCGGCGAGGAAAACGCCTTTGCGGTCCTTGCCCGTGCCAACGCGCTCGTGGCCCAGGGCCGGGACATCATCAATCTCGGCATCGGTCAGCCCGATTTCAGGACACCGGATTTCATCGTCGAGGCGGCGGTCAAGGCGCTGCACGACGGCCACCACGGCTATACGCCCGCCAACGGCATCCCGCCTTTGCGCGAGGCGGTCGCCGCCGACCTCGCCAAGCGGTTCAAAGTAGAAGTCTCTCCGGACAGCGTCATGATCATGCCCGGCGGAAAGCCGACCATGTTCATGTCGATCCTGATGCTCGGCGAACCTGGCGCGGAAATCATGTATCCCGATCCCGGATTTCCGATCTACCGCTCCATGATCGAGTACACTGGCGCCAAACCGGTGCCCGTGCCGATCCGCGAAGAGAACGGTTTTGCGTTTTCGGCGGAGGAGACGCTGAAGCTAATCACGCCGCGCACGCGGCTGCTGATTCTCAACTCGCCCGCCAACCCGACTGGCGGCGTAACCCCGAAAGCCGAAGTCGACAAACTGGTGACCGGACTCGAGAAATGGCCGGACGTCGCGCTCATGTCCGACGAGATTTACGACCACATGGTCTATGACGGCGAAACGCATGTCTGTCTGCTGTCTTATCCATCGATCCGCGACCGGCTGATCCTGCTCAACGGCTGGTCGAAGACTTACGCGATGACGGGCTGGCGGCTCGGCTATGCCGTGTGGCCGGGCAAGCTGTACGATTATGCGCGCAAGCTCGCGGTCAATTTGCATTCATGCGTCAACGCCTCGGCACAATATGCCGGCCTTGCCGCGTTGAAGGGCCCGCAGGACGAAGTTCTTAAGATGGTCGCCGAATTCGACAAACGAAGGAAAGTCGTGGTCGAGGGCCTGAACAAATTGCCGGGCGTCTCCTGCGCGACGCCAAAGGGTGCGTTCTATGCCTTTCCAAATATCAAGCGCACCGGATGGAAGGCGAAGCCGCTGGCGTCGGCGCTCCTGGAAGATGCTGGTGTCGCCATCATTGGCGGGCCCGATTTCGGAATTCTCGGTGAAGGTTACATACGCTTGTCCTATGCGAACTCGACCGAAAACATTCTGAAGGCGCTGGATCGCATGGGTGACTTTCTGTCGAAAAGGAAAGCAGCCTAGTTTCAGCGTCAGGGAAGGAAGAAGTTGTGATGCTCGACCGCACGTCCGCAGACCGGGGTCTGTCCGAAGAGCAGAGAATGATGCGGCAAAGCTGCCGCGACTTCGTCGACGAAGTCGTCCTTCCGTTCATCAAGCAGAATTGGAAGCTCGAGTGGTCGATGGTCCCGGAAGATCGCCTGCCGCCGCGGATCCTGGAAGAGGCCGAGAAGATCGGCATCCGCACACTGGGCGTGCCGGAAGAATACGGCGGGGTCGAGCTTGAAAAGGGTACGGAGGTGCGCACCTTCGCCGTGATCGCCGAAGAGGTCGCGCGTGGCGATTCCGGGCTGGCCGACAAGCTTGTGCAGAACTGGAAGGTCTCGGTTCTGTTGCGGCAGTTTGCGCCGAAGCATTTGCAGGAAAAGTGGTTCAAGCGTCTGGTCGCCGATCCGCAGTTCCTGATGGCGCACTGTCTGACCGAGCCGCGCGGCGCCTCCGACCGCTGGCTGCCTTACAACGTGCCGGAAGCGGCGATGCAGACGAAAGCGGTCAAGACGAACGGCGGCTGGGTCGTCAACGGCCGCAAGCAGTTCATCTCCAACGGTTATGACGCCGGCCTCTACGTCGTCTACGCCAACACCAACACGAAAGTCGGCATGTTGCAGGGCACCTCATCGTTTCTGGTGCCGCGCGATACCAAGGGATTTTCCGTCGCGCGCTGCAATGAAACGCTCGGCTGTCGCTTCATGAACAATGGCGAGATGGTGTTCGAGGACATGTTCATCCCCGACGATCAGCTGCTCGTGGAAAACACGGCCTTGGGCTCTGCCGGCGTCTATTTCCGTCCGGGCAAGATCATCCAGGCTGCAAAAAATCTCGGTGTCGGCATTCGCGCGTTCGAAGCCACGGCCGATTACGTACAGAACTATGTGCAGGGCGGCCGCATCCTGATCAAACACCAGGCGGTTGCGCTGCGGCTGGCCGATATGGCGACGCGGATCGAGGCGGTGCGGGCCTTGCTCGATCGCGCATCACAGGCCGTCGACGACAATGCGCCGGATGCCGAGGTTCTCGTCAACATGGCCAAGATGTTCGCTTCCGAAGAGATCATGAAGGTCGCTCAGCACGCGGTCGAACTGCACGGCGGCAACGGCATCATGCTCGATTTCGGCATCGAAAAAGTGCTGCGCGATGCCGTGATCTTCCTGCACATGGACGCGACCGTCGACATCTCCAAGTTTAAGATCATCAAGACATTGTTCCCCGAGACGGCCGGCAAATACGCCGGCCCTGAAGACTAGGCGATCATCGCAAGCCATTACTCAGCGTCGCATCGTGAAGTGGAAGCCCACCAGCACAATCAGCATGCCGACAAATTGCGCGGGACTTGGAACAACGCCGAGCGCGAGGAAACCGATAATCACCCCGAACACCGGCACCAGCGCCGGGAAGGTGGCGGCGCGCCCGCCGCCCAGCGCAATGACGGCATGTGCGAACAGATAGATCGGCAACGATCCGGCGATGCCACCTTGCACGACGGCCTGCAGAACATTTTCCAACCAGCCGTGCTGGGCCAGCGCACCGGTGCCGTAGGCGAATAGATAGATTGGAGCGAACACGATCAGCGAAAGCACGCCGACGGCCTTGACCGCTCGCGTTCCCGGAACATTCCAAAGCCGCAGCAGGGTTCCGAAGGTCGCCCAGAACAACCCCGCGGTGGCGAACAAGAGATCACCGCCGACGCCGGATCTGCCGATGGTCGCAAGCGACTCCGCGCCGAACATCAAAAGACCGACGACGATAGTTGCGCCGCCGATGATGCGCTGGAACGTCGCCTTTTCATGAAGAACCAGTGAGGCGAGGACCAACCCCGACAACGCTGCGCAGGCGGGCTGGATCGTAGTGCCGTGGCCAAGTGGGACAAGAATGAAGCCGCTGTACGCGAGCATTGATTGCGGTGGCCCGGACAGGACGCTCATCACAAATCCGCGGCCCCAGCCGACGCCGTCGAGGTCGCGCAGGCCGTCGCGTATAACATACGGTAGTATCAGAAGTCCGGACCAGAAGAAGCGGTGAAACGCGAGATCGGCCGGAGAGAATCCCACCTGGATGCCGTGTTTTGCCACGACGAAACCGCCTGCCCACGCCAGCGCTGCCAGCGTGCCGCAAACGATGCCGATGATCATCGTTGGCCTGTGTGTTGTCTCGGGCGTGGTTATGGTCATCGGGGGCAACGCGGGGTGACTTCCGTACGGCTGATACTCTAGGATCGCCCGCGAAGTCCATTTGCAATCGACAACACTCACTTGATCGGGATGGAAAGCTCATGGCGAAGTCGCGTAAAGTCATTATTACCTGTGCTGTCACCGGGTCGATCCACACGCCGTCGATGTCGCCGCATCTGCCAGTGACCGCCCAGGAGATCGCCGATAACGCCATCGGAGCAGCGGAGGCCGGGGCTGCGATCGTGCACCTGCACGCCCGCAATCCGCAGGATGGACGACCCGATCAGTCGCCCGAGGCATTCGCTCCCTTCCTAAAAGTGATTAAGCAACGCTCCAATGTTGTGGTGAACATCACAACCGGCGGGGCGCCGACGATGACGGCCGAAGAACGCGTGCGCCCGGCCGCAACCTTCAAGCCGGAAGTCGCCTCGCTCAACATGGGGACGATGAATTTCGGCCTCTATCCGATGATCCCGCGTTACAAGGGCAAATTCAAATACGATTGGGAAGAGCCCTATCTCGAAAATTCGAAGAAGGGCATGTTCAAGAATACCTTCGCCGACATCGAGTACATTCTGACAACCTGCGCCGGAAACGGCACGCGTTTCGAGATCGAATGCTACGACATCGGTCATCTCTACACGTTGCGGCATTTTCTCGATCGCGGCCTGGTGAAGCCGCCGCTATTCGTGCAGTCCGTGTTCGGCATCCTCGGTGGGATCGGGGCACATCCGGAAGATGTCATGATGATGAAGCGCACGGCCGATCGCCTTCTTGGCGACAACTATCATTGGTCGGTGCTCGGTGCGGGCGCCAACCAGATGCGCGTTGCATCGATGGCTGCCGCCATGGGCGGTAACGTGCGCGTCGGCATGGAGGATTCCCTCTGGATCGGAGCAGGCAAGCTTGCAGAGTCCAACGCTCAGCAGGTCACTCAGGTGCGCAAGATTCTCGAAGGTCTTGGGCTGGAGATCGCAACCTCGGACGAGGCGCGCGAAATCCTCTCGCTCAAGGGCGGCGACAAGGTGGCGTTTTGACCCACTCTTGAGCAGCGGCAACGTTTCCGGTTGCTCTTACCCGTGCGAAACCTTCCTATAGCGGAAGGAGAATCGCGTAATGGGCTCGCTCGACGCCGTCAGCCTCGCCATATTGCTCGGTAGTTTGCTGGTTCTGACCGGCATCCTGTCGAGCCTTATCGCATTGCGTTTCGGCGCACCCCTGCTGCTGGTATTTCTTCTGGTCGGCATGCTGGCGGGCGAGGGCGGGCCGGGTGGCATCAAGTTCGACGATGTCGGCATCGCCTACACGGTTGGTTCCATCGCGCTGGCGCTGATCCTGTTTGACGGCGGACTGCGCACTCGGTTCGCGAGCCTGCGCAACGTGCTGGGCCCGGCAGTGACGCTGGCCACTGTGGGCGTCCTGATCACGTCATTGCTGACCGCCCCGGTGGCAAAATTCGTTCTTGGCATCGGCTGGATTGAGGCGCTGCTGATTGGGGCGGTGGTGGGCTCAACCGACGCTGCGGCGGTCTTCTTCCTGATCAACGCCCGCGGTCTGCGCCTGCGGCCACGCGTGCGTGCCGTCCTCGAGGTCGAGTCAGGAACCAACGATCCCTTTGCGATATTTCTCGCGCTCCTCTTGGTCGAGATACTGCTGGTGGGGCAGCAAAGCTGGTCGCATTCGCTGGTGACTTTTCTGCGGGACGCGATTTTCGGCTGCGTCATCGGTTTCGCCGGCGGTCAGATCATAACATTCGTCCTCAATCGGCTGGCTTTGGCGCAGGGCCTGCACGCACCATTCGTGGCGGTGAGCGCTCTGGTCGTCTTTGCTTTCGCCAACGCGGTGCACACGTCGGGTTTTCTTGCCGTCTATCTTGCCGGTCTCGTAGTCGGCAACAACCAGACGCGCGCGCATAACTCGGTCGTCGTGTTCCTCGATGCCATAACTTGGCTCGCGCAGATCGTGATGTTCGTGCTGCTCGGCTTGCTGGCATGGCCGCATCGGCTGGTGGAGACCCTGCTTGGCGCGATCGCCATTGCATTGACGTTGATGCTGATCGCGCGTCCCGCCGCAGTGTTCCTGTGCCTCGCGCCGTTCAAATTTCATTTCAACGAAAGAGTATTCATATCCTGGGTCGGCTTGCGCGGCGCAGTCGGAATTTTCCTCGCTTCGATTCCGATGCTGGTCGGACTGCCGGGTGCGCATCGCTATTTCGATGTAGCCTTTGTCGTGGTGCTGTTATCGCTTTTGGTGCAGGGCTGGACGGTGGCATTGGCGGCGCGCAGACTCGATATTGCCTTCACGCGCGCTGATCCGATCCCGCGCAGGGTCGAGCTGGACCTGCCGGGCCAACTGGCGCGCGAGATCGTCGGTTACCCGGTGCCGCCCAACAGCCCGTTTCTGCGGCGCGGATTGATACCCAACTGGGCACGTCCGACGCTCGTCATCCGGAACGAGGAAATTCTGACGCCGGCCGAGGCTGAACCCGTGCGCGAGGGTGATTACATTTATCTTCTGGCGCCACCGGAAAAGGCGCAGGCCCTCGACCGCTTTTTTGTCAGGATGCCGCCACCGGCGCTGCCCGACCCGCGCCTTTTGAGCGACTTTTTTGTTCCTGGAACGGCGACGCTTGGCGCTCTTGCCGACATATACGGGCTTCAGGTTGCGGCCGATCATACGGAGGTGACGCTGGCGGACTACTTCAACGAGTTAGTCAGGCGGAAGCCCAAGAAAGGCGACATCGTCGCGCTGGGTCCGATCGCCTTGCTCGCGCACAAGGTCGACAACGGCGTCGTGACAACTGTTGGACTGAGGCTTTCAGAGCCTGAAGGGTCGGGCGACCTCGTCGGCCGCGCCAAAACATTGTGGGACCGGATTCAGAAATATCTTGCCTAGAGCGCCCGCCGCGACAGCGACGGCATATGTTGTATGAGCCAGGCGCCGCCAAACAGGATTGCGGTCCAGAACAGGTCGCCAAGGACAGTTTTGTCGAGGAACGGCAGCGCCGCGACGTAGCACTGCGTCAGACCCTGCCATGTGAGCGGATACATGCCGCTGAAGGCCCAGACCGCGACGTTGGACAACAGAAAGAAAACAAGCGAGCAGGCCACCATCGTGCCGGCGACCGGCAAGACACCGTGCCAGCGGCGCGTTGCGATTCCGGCCAACGCCGGTATTGAAATCCCGACAAAGCCGACCGCTGTGATGCGCCAGTCCTCGTTCGGCAGCGCCATGTCGCTCAGCGCCATACCGAGCAAGGGGACAATGACCGCCAGTGCCGGAATACGCAGATAGCGGGCCGCGAAGAGACCGCTGGCGGCGACCGGCAGAAATCCGGGTGCATGCGGTAGAAGACGCGCTACGACATTGAAGGCGACGAGAAATGCCACCAGGAGCAAATCCATCCACAGATCGGCGCGGGTCTTGTTCGGCTGCATTTCGTCGGGTTCCTTGCGGTCGCGTCGTGACTTCATAGCACAATCGGCTCCGAATTTCCTACCCTCGGCGATGCGCCTTTTGCCCAGTCGATGATGATTCCGGCCAATTGATCGAGGCCATCGGTGAGTGCCGCGGGACCGGGCTGAAGAATCAGCGTGGACTTGATCTCGCGCAGCCAGCCGCCGCTCACCGCGGGGACATCGGAAAAACCGGGACGCGCCGCAACTTTGGACGGAACAAATTTCTTTCCGCACCAGGATCCGATGATGATGTCGGGCTGCGCGGCAATAACGTCATCAGCCGTTACGATGCGATCCTTGGCGTTCTTGCATGCGGCAAGCTGCGGAAATACCTCAATGCCACCTGCGGCTACGATCAGCTCCGACACCCAGGCGATGCCGGAGATCATCGGTTCGTCCCACTCTTCGAAATAAACGCGTGGCCGGTGCGTCAACTGAAGCGCACGTTCGTGCACGGCATCGACGTGCGCGGCCAGTGACCGCGCCAGCGTCGTGGCCTTTTCGGTCGCGCCAACCAACGCACCGAGCGTGCGGATCATGTCGAAGATTCCGGCGACGTCACGCTGGTTAAAAGCGTGAACGGCGACGTTCTTGCGGATCAGCTCAGCGACGATATCGGCCTGCAGATCCGAGAATGTGAGGACCAGATCAGGCTTGAGCGCGAGAATCTTCGGAATGTCTGCGGAGATAAAAGCTGAAACGCGCGGCTTTTCGTGCCGCACCTGCGGCGGCCGCACGGCATAGCCTGATACTCCGGCAATGCGGTCCTGCTCGCCGAGAAGATAAAGTGTCTCGACGGTTTCCTCGGTCAGGCAGACGATTCGTTCGGGCGGAAACATGCCCTAGGCAAGCATATCGACCTGCGCCGCGTCGAGCCGTTCGACGCCGCCCGTCGTCGCCACGCGCCCGCCATCAAGCCAGACAACGTGACTGGCAATGAGTTTCAGCTCGGTGGCGTTGTGGCTGACATAAATCATCGGCATGCGTGCTTCGTCCCGGAGGCGCTCGAGATAAGGCAGGATGTCGCGCTTGCGTGGCGCGTCGAGCGAAGCCAGCGGCTCATCGAGCAGGAGGAGACGCGGCTGCATGAGCAATGCGCGGCCCACAGCTATGCGTTGGCGTTCTCCGCCAGAAAGCTTGCCAGGTCGGCGGTCGAGCAAATGGCCGATGTCAAGAAGCTCGACCACGTGCTGGAATGCCGATGGATCGAACTTGTGACCGCCCATCCAACGACCGTACTCGAGGTTGTGCCGAACCGTGAAGTGCGGAAACAGGCGGCCTTCCTGAAAAACGTAGCCGATGCGGCGGCGCCAAGGTGGCACGTCGATGCGGGCCGCGCTGTCGAACAGCACTTCGCCATCAATTTCCACACGACCGCGGTCGGGTCGCAGGAGGCCGGCAATCATGTTGATCAAGCTCGTTTTCCCCGCGCCCGACGGTCCGAACAAGGCGGTGGCCCGGCTTTCGCTCGCGAATGCGACATTTACTGAAAACTCACCGAGGGTCTTTTCCAAGTGCAAGGTCAGCATGGTCACGCCCCGTGCAGACGCGCAGTCGCGCGTTTGGCGAGCCACTCTGAGGCGAGAAGCGCCGCAACACAGATGACAATAGATATAACGACAAGCTTGAGCGCGTCCGCGTCGCCGCCGGGTACCTGGATCAGGCTGTAGATCGCAGCCGAAATCGTCTGCGTCTCGCCGGGAATGTTCGAGACGAAGGTGATGGTGGCGCCGAACTCGCCGAGCGCCCGTGCGAACGCAAGCATCATCCCGGCGATGATCCCGGGCAACGCCAGCGGCAATGTGACAGTCGTGAAGCTCCAGACGTGGTTTGCGCCCAATGTGGACGCCGCGTCTTCCAGCCGCCGGTCGATTGCTTCGATCGAAAGCCTGATTGCGCGCACCAACAGCGGAAACGCCATGACGCCGCAGGCAACCGCCGCCCCGGTCCAGCGGAACGAAAATACGATGCCGAAATGATCAGCAAGAAAGGCGCCGAGGGGCGCCTTGCGTCCGAGACTGAGCAGCAGCAGGTAGCCAGTGACGACGGGCGGCAGAACGAGCGGCAGATGCACCACCGCATCGAGCAGGGATTTACCCCAGAACGATCCTCGCGCCAGCAACATGGCAATGATGATGCCGAACGGGAGCGCAACCACGGTCGACACAGCGGCGACGCGCAACGACAGCGCGATCGCGGTCCAGTCCTGGGGCGAAAGGTCGAACACGGCGACGTTGATACCGCCTATGACACCGGTTTGATCAGGTAGCTGAACCCGTAGCGCTCGAACGTAGCTTTGGCGGCAGCGCTGCGCAGAAAATTGAGGTATTGGCCGACAACTGGCTTTTTTGTGCTCGACGTTGCAGCCAACGGATACGTGACTGGCGGATATGAGCCATCGGGGAAGACGCCGATAATCTTCACCTTGGGTTCGATCTTTGCGTCGGTTTCATAGACGATGCCGACCGGCGTTTCGCCGCGTGCCACGAAAGCAAGTGTCGCCCGCACGTTTTCGGCTTGCGCGAGCTTTGGTTCGGCAGCAGCCCACGCCCCCAGTTTTTCGAGTGCCGCCTTTGCGTAAAGGCCCGCGGGAACGGCTTTCACATCGGCAACGGCGATGCGGCCGTCACCGGCGAGTTTCGCAAGGTCAAATCCATCGGCGATGGTCATGTTGGCGAGCATTGAATCCGCCGGAGCGATCAGGACGAGTTTGTTGCCAAGCAGGTTGGCACGGGTGTTGTGATCGATCAGCTTGCGCTCCGCCGCATAGTCCATCCAGCGCAGGTCCGCCGAAATAAATACATC
>DASRAF010000310.1:0-6558 GCA_035638295.1 Pseudolabrys sp. | reverse complement strand
GGATGGCGCCATGCCCGCCTTGTACGTCTGGAACATGGTATCGGCGACCTCGCCATACACGTCGAGCTGCAGCTGCTGGGATGCGTCATTGCCAATGCGTACTGGCGCGGAGTTCTCATAGCCGGACAGCCAAGGGATAATTTGTTCTGGCAACCACCGCTCGCCGCCTACGCCATACATGATCTGGATTTGGCGCGGGCTGCCGGCAATGGCCCGCAGCAGCCAATCGCGCCACGCCTTCGCTTCCCCGTAGTATCCGAGGTTCATAAAGGCTAACAGCGTGAAAGTGGCGTCCCGCAGCCAGCAATAGCGATAATCCCAATTCCTTACGCCACCCATGTGCTCGGGCAGCGAGGTGGTGGCGGCGGCGACGATCCCGCCGGTCGGCGCGTAGGTCAAAGCCTTCAAAGTAATAAGTGAACGTTTCACCGCTTCCGTCCAAGGCTCGACAGCAGGACATCGATGACTCCATTGGCGCCAGAATACTTCCGTATGTTCCAGAGCCTGGAAAGGATCGATCGTTGGTGGCGGACTTTGAAATGAAGATCCATAGGAGAGCACAAAGGGAATCGACTGGCCGGCGTCGACCGTAAACTCACCGAGGGTCTTAAGGTCTTCGCCATAGAGAGAGGTCGGTGTCCGTAAGACCAGTCGCTCTGGCCCGGCAATAGCGTTGATCGTGTCGTCCTCGAGGCGATTGACCCACGGCACGCTTGCGCCGTAATTGAAGCGCAACACGAGCTCAGTCTGGAAAACTACTCGACCCGACCGACCGGCGACAATGCGCACCAAATGGGCACCGTCTGCGGGCGACATAAAGTCGATTATCGTCGCTCGGCCGGTTCCAGTTTGAAATTCGGTTTCGAGAACGAGAGTATCGGGACGATAATTCCGGCTCACCACGACCTGCGCGTCTTTTGGTGCGATGAGCCACCGTCCATTATCGACCGTCCCAAGGAGAGCGGCGAAGCATGCGGCCGAATCGAAGCGCGGCCAGCACAACCAATCGATCGAGCCGTCGCGGCCAACCAAAGCCGCAGCCCTGCAGTCGCCAATAAGTGCATAGTCTTCGATGCGAAGCGCCATTGCCCTTCTCTGCTGTAGCTTTGCGATCCGCGCGAGACAAGCATTGATCCTCAGCCGTGCCTAGCGGCCCTTAAACCCCGAAAGCGGACATTTGCGGTGCAATTAGGGATGTCTGTTTTGGGCCACAAGCGGGCATATTTTTCGACTTCGAAAAATGAGGCAATAATCCTGTCTGATCTTCGTCAAAAACTTTGTAGCAAAGGAACGTCAAAAAAAGTACAGATGGAGGGATCTCGAAGCTGAACGAGAATTTGCAACCATGACAATTGCAGAATCAATCCGTAGCTCCAAATACGAAACAATCTGTGGTGAATGCGGCAGTGCGGTGATGGCTCCTGAGTTTGTAGAACATTTTAGCGAGGAGCAACTTGTCCTCAATTTTTGGTCTTGCACGAATTGCGGCTTCCGATTTGAAACCGAGGAAAAGCTCAGTGCTGATGTCGAACCGCGAGTTATCGTTTGCGATGAGGTAGAGTTGTTTCCAGAATCGTTTTTTCCGTCGCCGCGTTTTGAATAGTCACTCCAACGTCGAATCGTTCAACGCGCGCATGGCAAGACCCTGGCAATCGTGATCTCCGCTTTAAGCGGACATTGGCGCGCTTGACATTTGTCATTGTCGAACCAATTTTTGACTGCCGGGCTTGATCGCAATCGTCCGGCTTATCCAAGGCATTTCGCCCAAGCCTGACCAACCGGCACCTTGGAGGTGGCACGTGGGTATCCCTCTCATAGAACGGATCAAAATACAGGCTCAGGTGTTAGTTCCTCTCGTCAAGGCGCTTCAGGCTGAATTGGGCGAGGAACGCGCAAATGCACTTGTCCGCAAGACTCTAGGCAACATGTTTTGTCGCCTGGGTGAGCAGTGGTGGCAGTCGAAGCAATCGACGCACGTGGCAGAGAACATGGCATTGGCGTTTGCTTCGTGGGCCAAAGGTGACGCCCTCGATTACAGCGTCCGCGCGGAATCGCACGATATCTACGAGGTCGATGTCACTGGATGTCGGTACGCACAATTCTACAAAGAGCTGGGCGAGCCGGAGCTTGGATTCTTGTTGGTCTGCAGCCAGGACTTCACATTCGCCGAAGGTCTTGGTCCCGACATAAAGCTGACGCGTACACAGACCATCATGCAAGGCGCGAGCCACTGCGATTTTCGCTACAGGCGACAGAAAGATTGATAGTTACATTAGGGTCATTCTTATCTTACTAGGGCGGCGATGTCGGCTTTGGGTCAAAAGCAGACATGTGCAATGCACTAGCCCGTGTGCTTTACGCCCAATGGCGGTTTGTTATCGATGCAATTCCGATGAGCCAAATCGATATAACAGGGCTATATGCGCTTCGCGATTTGCGGCAGATACTCGAAACGCGGGGAACGGCCCTGATTCTGGCCGGCCGCAAAACTGAGATTCTCAATTGGTTCCGGGAAGCTGGTCTCTACCGACCGGAACATGAGAACTGGATCTTTCCTACACTGCGTCAGGCGTTGAAAATATACCAATGCGAGACTCGCCAAGGCGCGCCGCTGGACAACGATGACATGTGAATTTTGGCTTTGGTTGTCCTGCGATGGCCGCTCTATAAATTCATGAGACAAACATATATGCCAATAGCGCACGTTGCCGTTATTACTCGGTTGCGAGACGCAGGAAGTCGGCGTTCTTTACCCCGCGTTCAGAACGACAACTGATTTTCACATTGCCGTATCGGCCGCAACGAGCTGGCGAAGCAGACTCTTAAAAATAGAAGATCAAACTTCGCCTTGAATTTTTGCAGGCTCTGAATTGAGGATGTCGGCACCAAGCTCTGGCACATTACTGCTGTCGAAGCAGCCACAGGAAAGAGCCTTACGGGCCTCTAGTTCGATGCGCCGCCCGCTCGGATATTCAATGTACCGCCGAACGAAACCCCCGTAGCTTTCGAGAATATACTTCGTTCCGACAGGAAAGCGTTTCGGAAGCCGCGGCGAACGACGCATCACCAAACACTCCACTATACTCCTCAGAGCGACAGAGCGAGCACCGTGCGTTCAATGTGTGACGAAATCGTTACTTATTCGCGACTTTGAATAACTGACGCTGCACAACCATCGGCAACCCCAAAGCGGACATTCGTCAGCGCGATTGGGATGTCCGCTTTGGGCCAAAAGTGGACATTGAACGTTAGTTCACTGCCGGAAGAAAAGCGCGTTGAGAGCCGTGTTGCATCGCCGGGAAACCAAACGCCTGGCGGTTGTCAGACATCCAAGAATGTTGCCCTGACCCGCGACGACAGCTTGGCAATGTTGCGCTGCGTCTCTGTCGCAGCTACGCACAACATTGTTCGCTAAGGCGACGCATCGTGGGTGAAGCTTTTCTTGGCTCCTTTGGAGGCACTCAAGCATATTGTTCGCTTGTACCGGCACACCGGCGCACTGCTGTTTAAGTTGTTGGCCGCAGGCTAACCCACCCGCGGTTCTGGTTTTCGCTTGAGCATCGTTGTAGTGGAGGAAAGAGATTAGGATGACAATTGTCGCCATGATGACACCATAGCGGACAGTCCTCTGCACCATTTTCCTCTCCCGCTGTTTCTTACCCAACCGCTGAGCAAACCTCATTGAGCCTTCTCCCTAATGCATCATATCTTGTAGTTCAAAATCCGGCGCGGCCAAAAGTTTGGAAAGTAAGTAAAGAAAACGGACGCTAAAAAATGGACATCAAGCCGCAAATAAAAAGCATAAAGGTGGGATGGTACAATGAAACTCGTTGGAATTAGCCTGCACGCTTGTAGCCTGCTTGTGGAATTGGGACACAAAAGAAAATTAAAGAGACGAATACCCGAGTTCCAGGAAGGGCGAGAACTGCAAACAATACTGCGGCTAAACAGATCACTATGGTCGCCAGCCCGGTCACTATCACAACGTTGTCGAAAATTGGCAGTTTGCGCTCCTCAACCCAAGAACGCATCAACGATAGCCGCATCAACTTTTCCGCTTGTCCAGCAACTTTGATAAACCCTGTGTAGAGGCAAAATCTTACCTATGAATGAACGCCGCCGTTTGCTCTTGTGTGACGCCGATACAGGCGAAAAGAACAAGGGCTGCCAACCGAAGTGCGTTAACTAATATGGTTAAATAATCGTATTTCGGGACCAAAAGCTGATAAAATCGAAGCCGCTTAAAGAGAGCACGGCCCCGATCTCTTGGTTCGCGTATGCGTAGCATCACGTCCGCACTATTAGTCACTGTAGCGTTTGGCGCAGTCGCGACCGCCCCCTATTTAGTGTTTCGCGATGACTCCTTCGCTCGCCTGATCGACCATCTGGCGCAAACGCAGTCTCAGGTTCAAATCAGTTATGACGACCAAATTGCTGACTTGCGAGCGCAAATCGGTCGCATGAGCCGACTCGACCAGGAACGGGTAGAAGAGATCAAATTGCTCCAGCAGCGGCAGCAGACGTTGGAGCAAGTCACCTCGGGATTAGCGAAAGATCGGTTGGCTCAGGCAATACAAGCACAAAACGATTTGCCGGCGAGCACCAGGAACGAGTCGGCGCCCACGTTATCATCCCTTAAGACGACATCCGAAATTTCGCACGTCGAGACCGCGAAGCAAGCTGAGAAAACAACTATCAGTGATAATAAGAAGGCGCGGTCCCCCCTTCAAAGGCAGGCACCTGTAGTCCGCAAGCGGACGCAGGAAGCACCGGCCGTAGCCGCAGATCGCAATGCGGTACAGCCGGTGTCACAGCAAAACTACTAACAAGTGTCCGCTTTTGGCCCAAAGCGGAGCGGCTTCGCGCTGCACATAAGTGGGCTGCCACCGTTGGGACATGATGACAGCCCGGCGCACTCGACCATCGCGGACATGAATCTGAAGTCGATAACCGTCAGTTCAGCTCATGCGCCCGCCCGGCCCAGATGGCGGCTCCTTGGCGACAGTCGGCTGACACGGATGGATGAATGCGGCAGCCGCGTTTAATGGCCGACCGCGAAAGTTACGCCACAACATGGCGAGGATATAGCTTGTGCGACACCAAAGAAAAAAGGGCCGCCACCTAGGCAACACTCATTCACGTCTCGTTCAACCTCGGGGACGAACTTTAGGCCATATGGAAGGGAGGCAACATGCCTCGAGCTATTAAAAGCGGAATCCTCGCTATCGCGCTTTGCTCGTTTCTTGTGCCATACGCTCGGGCAATGATGGTGCCAGTTCCTACTGGGCTCGCACCCGGCATTGCGAGAGCTATTCAAAACGCTCAGAACTACTACGGCAGTTGTAGGGAAGTTTGGCGGTGCGGGCGATACGCCTGCGGCTGGCAACAAGACTGCCGTTTCCCACCGTCAGGTCGCAGTCGCGTGGGCTGTCCGCGCGGTTGGAGCATACAGGATGGCTGGTGCAAACCCTATCGCGGCTACTAAAGGCATCAGACTAGCCGAACAGCCCTGTGTTGGTTTCAATTCAGTAGGCTGCGCCTACGCTGAATTGGCACACGTTCGGACAATTAGCCTTATCACTTCCAGCGCGAGCGATGAGTTGATCGCGATTCCCGCACATGAACAACTTTGCCCTCATTCTACGTAGCGTCATTATCTTCATCTGGCCGCTGCCATTCCTGGTCGGCTTTGCGATTGAGCGTGGCGGGGATTGGACGGCTTGGGTGGCTTATATCGCTGTAGTCGTCCTCGTATCGGCAGCAGTCGCGCGAGGATGGGTCGCGAGCCGAAGAGACCGCTAAATCCCACAAACCAATATCAGGCCAAGCGATGCGATATAGGCCAGTAGGATCGGGATGATTTCAAGAACCGGAGTCGAAAGTCGGCAAAGGATTCCTCTGATTTGGAAACAAAACTTACTCGCGCTGCATCAGCATTATCGTTGACGAGGACGAGGATGAGGACCAAATTATCGCTCAGAAGCGCGCCAGCGGCGAAATAACGCCCGACACGCTCATCATAGCCCACCACGTAGTCAGTCCGCCGAAGCGACCGCCATGGACTGAGCCGTTGCGAGCGGTAGTGCCCGATAACACACCGGATCAGTGGCGTTTCCGTCGCGAGCACGCGTGTATTTTTGGCTCGGAAGCGCCAGTACTCAGGATCATCAGTGCGTTGCGGCTGCTTCGGCAAATCCGGTCCACCGTCAACAAGAGCCGAGGTCTCGTGTGCAAACTCATGCAACCAGTAGTTCAGTTTATCTACCGGTGCACACAAGCACGAGAACTGTGGGCCGCTTGTTCGGTCGGAAACTGACATTCCGTTCGTCAATGAACGCGATGACGCCTCCGGGATTGAGCGCGTAAGCGTTGACAATTTGCTCATTCCCTTCGCAACTCGCAGCGCAGATGGGTTGATCGCAAGGCCTAGAAATTACCTTGAGGGTCGGTCCTTGAGCGCCGGCAGATTCACCGGGTGGGCCTGTGGGCCCGGGCGGACCAGCAGGACCCGGTGGCCCCGGCGGCCCGGCTTCACCCTTGGCTGGCGGCTCGCTTTGT
>DASRAF010000309.1:0-3920 GCA_035638295.1 Pseudolabrys sp. | reverse complement strand
ATCTGTCAATTGGACTGTCCAGGACCGTTGCTCTCCTGTGTCGACCTCGAAAAAGCCGGTGCGATCGTAGCCACGCGCCAGGCAGTTGTCGGTACCGCGAATCGTGAATTCCTTTTCACGGGAGCACATGTAGGCCTTGCCAGACCATTCGCCGCCACGATCATAGTCGACCGCGTAGATGTAATAGTAACGCGCGACCAATGAGCCCCGCAGCAACGTCTCGCAAGAGCGTGATGAAACGTTCCACCAGCCTTCGGTGGTCCAGCCTTCGTTGTCCTTGTAACCAATGGCGACGCCCACACGGCTGCCAGTATTGTTGCATAGGCGAAAATCAGCTTTCGCTGGAAAGATTGATGCGGCCAGCAATAGTGCGGATACGACCGCCGTGCGGGCAATGGGAAAGGAAGGGTGACACCTGACGTCAATAAGCTGTTGTGCAGTCACTTTTGTCGCGTTTTCCGAATAATGCGCGGGTTCTGGCGTGATCCGCTACGGTCTGTCAACGATGATGGCACGGAAGTCATTAACGTTGGTGTAAGTCGGCCCCGGTGCCAGCAAGTCTCCAAGCGCCTCAAAGAATACACTTGAGTTGTTCTCTGTGAGAAAGGCGGCGGGATCGAGGCCGTTCGTTTTCGCGCGCGCAATTGATCCGCCATCGATCAATGCGCCGGCGGGGTCGAGGGGAGAGCCGGCGCCACCGTCGGTTCCGTCGGTGTCGGCGGCGATGGCGGCGACTGCCGGCATGCCGTCAAGCGCGATTGCCAGCGCGAGCGCATATTCCTGATTGGGCCCGCCGCGCCCCTTGCCGCGTATCGTGACGGTCAACTCGCCGCCCGACAGGACCACGGCACGCCGCCCGCTCGCGCGCAACTCGCGCACGATGCGCGCATGCTCGGCCGCGACCTCGCGCGCCTCGCCCTCGACGCGGTCGCCGACGAAAACACACTCATAACCGGCGCCAAGAATGGCAACCTCGGCCGCGCGCATCGCGTCAGCGGGCCGCGCCGCCAGCACAACGTCGCTGCCGGCAAAAATCGGATCGCCCGGCTTCGGCGATTCATTGAGCTGGTCTTCCAACGCGCGCGTGACCGCATCGGGAATCTCAAGTCTGTATTTCGCAACGATTGCGCGCGCACCGCTCAGCGTCGTCGGATCGGGCACGGTCGGTCCCGAGCCGATCGCCGACGGATCATCACCCGGCACGTCGGAGATCGCGATCGTCATGAGCTTCGCCGGATGCGCATGCGCGGCGAGCCGTCCGCCCTTGATGCGCGACAGATGTTTGCGCACGACATTGATTTCGTTGATCGTCGCGCCCGAGCGCAGCAGCGCGCGCGTGACCGCCTGCTTGTCCTCGAATGAAATGCCTTGCGCCGGCGCAACCAGGTTGGCCGATGCGCCGCCCGACATCAGCACCAGCACGAGATCATTCTTGGTGGCGTCATCGGCAAGCTTGAGCGCGCGATCGGCGCCTTCAAGTCCCGCCGCATCGGGGATCGGATGCCCGGCCTCGATCATGTGCACGCGCCGCAGCAGCCTTCCATAGCCATGACGCGCGACTGCAACGCCACTCAGCCGCTCGGCGGCAATGTGCAGCTTGTCGAGGTAATGCGCCTCCGCAACTTCCGTCATCGACCCCGCTGCTTTGCCGGCCGCGATAAGGATCAGCCGGCCCGACGGTGGCGGCGGCAAGAGCGCAGGCAGACACGATGCGGGATGCGCCGCCGCTACCGCAATGCGGTAGAGGTCTGCGAGAAAAGAGCGCAGGGGCTGATTCATGGTCCGATCATAGCTGCCCATCCTTTGGAAAATCTGCTTATAATTATCGACTGACTGGTTCAGATCGGCGCCTTGTCGGAATTGCGTTGAACCATATTGCTGCCGCCGCAGGAGTGCGGACGAAGGCTACCAAACGCGCGGATCAAGCGGTGCCGTGGTCTACGGCTTGAGTGCCGCATTGATCGAGCAGTTCGCGGTCAAGGACGGCACTGTTCAGGCCACGAACTTCGACAGCTATCCCGTTCTCTGCATGAGCGAGAGCCTGAAATCCACACCAAGATCCTCGCCACCGACAATCCGCCGAGCGGGATGGGCGAGATCGGCGTGGCGACGGTTGCTCCGGCGATTGCGAACGCCGTGTTGCAGATCACCGGCGAGCGGCTGCCGATGACCGCGGACCGGCTGAAGAAAACCCTGGTCTGAGCGCTGAAAATCAAAACCCGCCGCGTTCCGCACGAACGCGACGGGTTTTCTGTTGCCGGACGGCCCTTCAAAGCTGCGTCCGGCATGTCTATGTTTCTGTTTGCGGAGGACGTCAGATGGACGAAAAGACCCGGACCGAGCTTGAGGCTGCTGTTTACCGCCGCCTGGTCGAGCACCTTCGTGCGCGCACCGACGTGCAGAATATCGACATGATGAATCTTGCCGGCTTCTGCCGCAATTGCCTCTCGAACTGGATGAAAGAAGCGGCCGACGCGCAAGGCATCAGCATGAGCAAGGACGAAAGTCGCGAGGTCGTCTACGGGATGCCTTATGACGAGTGGCGCAAGAAATACCAGAAAGAAGCCTCGTCGGAACAGAAAGCCGCGTTCGAAAAGTCCAGATCAGGACACTAGTACGCACCATTGGCATGTGAACAGCGTGGATGACACCGTCCTCGCCTTGACCTGAGCGCGTCCAACTCGGAAAGCTTCTCGGTACGCGGAGGCAATCGGCCCCCGTTGCGTAGTCAAGGAGATTGTCGATGCCTGCCACCGCTTCGGCTGAAAATGAAAAGCCGGCTACTCGCTTCGCCAAGGACCAGCTGAAAGCGTTTGTCGAACGCATCGAGCGGCTCGAGGAAGAAAAAAAGGCCACGTCAGACGATATAAGGGACGTCTACGCCGAGGCCAAAGGAACCGGCTTCGACACAAAGGCACTGCGCTCGATCGTGCGACTGCGCAAGCTAGATACGGACGAGCGCCGCGAGCAGCAGGAAGTGCTCGACACCTATTTGCACGCTCTGGGAATGGCTAGCTAGAGATCAGCGGAACGCTGTCGTGTGCATCGCGAATGCGGCGGTCGACTGCGTCGTGAATGTTGTCGTCGCCAGGAAGACGACGGCCGGGCCAGAGAAGCGATTGCCCATCAGACCGAGATTCGGGTCGCTCGAGAACGACATCGCGAGCGAATGCGAAGGCTTGTAGAGCATTTCCTGCAGCGGCCGCATGTCGACGGCACCAATCCGCGTGGCGCTCATGTGCGTCGTTACGCTCGGTGTGAGCATGGCCGCGCGCAGCCAGGGGCTGTTGAGCGCCGGATCGGCGCTCGCTGCCGTTAGTGCAGGCTTCTCCACGATCGTCGTATTGCCCTGCGACGCCACAACGACGGCTTCTGCCGGCTGCTGCATCACGCGAGCGCCCATTGGACGCGGTTGGGCCGGCTTCGATGGTCCGGGCTCGGCAGCATAGGCGAGCGCGGTCGTCCCGGTGCTCGCCGGATCCACGCTCGCGGTTTGATACTTCGTCGAAGCCGTCACGGCGGTCGGCACATCCGGGCCGTTCTGTATCGCGCCGCGCCAGTAGCCGCGGTTGTCGAACAGATTGGCGCCAAGCGACGCCGTCACGAAGGAATGGCTAGCCGGTTTGACTGCGACCGCACCGACCGAGGAGGGCTTGGTTTCGGCGGATGCAACAAGGTTCGTTGCCGGCCGCGAGGTCGGGAGTGGCACGATGGTTTCCACGGCTACCGCCTTGGGTTTCGGCGGGGTCACGCTGGCAACGGCCACAGGTGCGCGTGTGTCTTTCGTTGCGGTGTCGGGAGCGGAGTCTTCGTTCGATTCGTCGGCATCTTTGCCGCGGCCAAACAGACGGGCAAAGAAGTTGCGGGTTCGCGAGCCAGAGAAGACACCGGCCTCACGCGCAGCTTCCAGTGAGGTTTCG
>DASRAF010000308.1:0-4177 GCA_035638295.1 Pseudolabrys sp. | reverse complement strand
CGGTCAGCACGGTGTAAAGATAATCGCTCCGCGTGCCTTCGCGCAGGAAACTCGCGCCAGGGTCGACGCGCAGTTCGTCGGTCTTCAGTGTTTTAACGAACGCAAGTTCTTCCGCGGAAAACTCGCGCAACGCGGGCCGCTTTCGCAGCGGGCATTGGTCACAGGGCGTGTAACCGTTTGGGCGTCCGTTTCCCAGAATCATGACAGGCCGCCCGCCAGGTCATCCCTGCGCGGCATTAGCTAAATTGCCGTTTATGTTCATAAACATAAATTTTCACCGCGTATGTCATTTTTAAATGCTGCCGGATTCAATCCGTAGGACAAAAGAAAGTTCCATCGGGAGAAATAGCTTTGCCTATCTCGGACAGCTTGCTCACTGGCAAGCGCTGTCTTGTCCTGGACGACGAATTCCTGATCGCACTCGACATTCAGCAGATACTTGAGCTTGCCGGTGCAATGCACGTGGCATCTGTCGCGACGGCGTCCGAAGCCATCGCGCTTGTGCGTCGTGAAGCTAAATTCGATCTAGCCGTACTCGATGTGAAGTTGGGCGGATCCGAAGACAACAGTCTGGGCGTTGCGAGTGAGCTCGCCAAAACGAGCACGCCGTTCGTTTTTCTCACCGGGATGCGCGTCGATAACGTGCACGCGCGAGAGTTTCCGCAAGCGCCGGTCATCGAGAAGCCCTATGACGCTGTGGCGCTTCTCGACGCTGTGCAACGTGCCCTCAAAAACGCGACGTTATAAAAATCGCCTCGTCAGGCTGCAGTCCGCCAGTCAGCTATCGCAGCCTTTGCCGATTTTTTCGGGCGCACCTTGTCGTCAACTTTATCGACCCACGCGAGTGGGATGATGTGGTGCTGTCCTCCCGATTTCGGATCGCTCTTTGTCAGTTTTATCTTGTCCGACCCTTCGAGATAATCGACCGTTCCGACATGGGCGCCGTCCGAGCCGATGACCTCCATGTGTTCGTTGATTGATTGTGCATTGACCATGCCGCACCTCCTCTGGGAGGCTAACCCTGGCAAACTGCGCGCGGTTCCTTCTGATTTTTCAAGTGAATCGCCCTGCGCCGGTTGACCGTTTGGCCGGTTTCGTGTCAGTTCCGCGCGCCGCAACAAGACGTCCCATGACCGCAACGTCGAGCAAAAACGAGCGCTATAACGCCCGCGAGGCCGAGGCCCGTTGGCAGAAGATCTGGGCCGATCGAGGCATCTTCGCGACCCAGAACAGCGACCCGCGGCCGAAATACTACGTGCTGGAGATGTTCCCCTACCCGTCGGGGCGCATCCATATGGGGCACGTGCGCAACTACACGATGGGCGACGTTGTGGCGCGTTTCAAACGCGCCATGGGAAACGCGGTGCTGCACCCGATGGGTTGGGACGCGTTCGGGATGCCGGCTGAAAACGCCGCAATCGACCGCAAGGTGCATCCGAAGGCGTGGACCTACGACAATATCGCGGCGATGAAAAAGCAGCTCCAGTCGATGGGGCTTTCGCTCGACTGGGCGCGCGAGATCGCCACCTGCGATCCGGCCTACTACAAGCACCAGCAGAAAATGTTTCTCGACTTCCTCAACGCGGGGCTGGTCGAGCGCAAGCAATCGAAGGTCAACTGGGATCCCGTCGACCAGACGGTTCTTGCCAACGAGCAGGTCATCGACGGACGCGGCTGGCGCTCCGGCGCTCCGGTCGAGCAGCGTGAACTGACGCAGTGGTTCTTCAAGATCAGCGACTATTCGGAAGACCTTCTCGAGGCGCTCGACACGCTCGACCGCTGGCCGGACAAGGTCCGGTTGATGCAGAAGAACTGGATCGGACGATCGGAAGGATTGCTGCTGCGCTTTGCGCTTGATCCCGCGACGACCCCGAACAAGGAAGCCGAGCTGGAGATTTTCACCACGCGGCCGGACACTTTGTTCGGCGCGAAGTTCATGGCGCTCTCGCCCGATCATTCGCTTGCGCAGGTGGCAGCAGCAAAAAATCCGAAGCTCGCGGCCTTCATTGAACAGTGCCACCGAATGGGCACCGCACAGGCCGAGATCGAAACCGCCGAGAAGCTTGGTTTCGACACCGGCATGAAGGCTGTGCATCCATTCGATGCTAACTGGAAACTGCCCGTCTATGTGGCCAATTTCATTTTGATGGATTACGGCACCGGCGCCATTTTCGGCTGTCCGGCACACGATCAGCGCGACCTGGACTTCGTCAACAAATACGGCCTCGGCAACACGCCCGTTGTCTGCCCGCCAAACCAGGATCCGAAGACTTTCGTCATCACCGACGTCGCCTATGACGGCGATGGCCGCATGATCAATTCGCGCTTCCTCGATGGCATGACGATCGAAGACGCAAAGGAAGAAGTCGCAAGGCGCCTCGAAAAAGAGACGCGCGGCAACAGGCCGGTCGCGCAACGGCAGGTGAACTACCGGCTGCGCGACTGGGGCATTTCACGCCAGCGCTATTGGGGTTGTCCGATCCCGATCATTCATTGCGAAAAATGCGGTGTCGTTCCTGTACCGGAGAAAGATCTGCCGGTCACGCTGCCGGAGGACGTCATCTTCGACAGGCCGGGCAATCCGCTCGACCGTCACCCGACCTGGAAGAACGTGAAGTGTCCCACATGCGCAGGGCCGGCGCGTCGGGAAACCGACACGATGGATACGTTCGTTGACTCCTCGTGGTACTTCGCACGCTTTACCGATCCGTGGATCACGACAGCGCCCACCGAGCGCACAATCGTCGATGAATGGCTGCCGGTCGATCAATACATCGGCGGCATTGAGCATGCGATTCTGCACCTGCTTTATTCGCGCTTCTTTACCCGCGCGATGCACAGGACGGGGCATGCCGGCATCGACGAGCCGTTTGCCGGGCTGTTCACGCAAGGCATGGTGGTTCACGAAACCTATCGCGCGAAAAACGGCGACTGGATCGAGCCCGCCAATGTGAAGATCGAAGGTACCGGCGACGCGCGGCACGCGGCGATCGCCGCGACCGGCGAGCTGGTCGAGATCGGCTCGATCGAGAAGATGTCGAAATCGAAAAGGAACACGGTCGATCCCGACGACATCATCGCAGCCTACGGTGCCGATACCGCGCGCTGGTTCATGCTGTCGGATTCCCCGCCTGATCGCGACGTGATCTGGACCGAAGAGGGCGTGCAGGGCGCGTGGCGTTTCGTGCAGCGCCTGTGGCGGCTGGTCGGCGAGATTGCCGATGTCGAGGCCCCAGCCGCGCGGCCCGCCAAATTCAGCGAAGAGGCTCTCGTGGTGCGCAAGGCCGCGCACCGCGCGCTCGCGCATGTCTCGGAGGATATCGACAAGCTGCGGTTTAACCGCTGTGTGGCGCACATCTACGAATTCGCCAATGCGCTCAGCGATACCCTGAGCGGGGTCGAAAAGACGCCGGCCGAGGATTTCCGCTGGGCGCTGCGGGAAGCTGGTAATATCTTGATCCGGCTGTTCCACCCGATGATGCCGCATCTGGCCGAGGAATGCTGGGCGGCGCTCGGGCACAAAACGCTTGTGGCGAGCGAGGCCTGGCCGCAGGTTGAGCCCGATTTGCTGCTAGAAAGCAGCATTACCTTGCCGGTTCAGATTAACGGCAAAAAGCGCGCCGATGTGACGGTCGCCCGCGATGCAGGAAATTCCGATATTGAGGCTGCCGTTCTGGCTCTCGATGCGGTAAAAAAGGCGCTGGAGGGCAAGAGCCCGAAAAAGGTCATTGTCGTCCCGCAAAGGATAGTCAATGTCGTTGTCTGATACCTCGCGACCGTCCTCAGCCGAGATGACGCGTATCGGGTCATTCCGGGCTGCGTGGGCCGCCTTGTTTGGCGCGCCGGAGTGCAAGCGCGTCTTTTGGCCGGTTGTGTCTGGCACGTCGATGGGGAAACCCGTCGGGCTGGTGGGTCAAATCTTTTTCGCGATGGGGCACGCGGGTCTCGGCCGAACTTTCTTCGCGATGGGCCCAGCTGGTCTCTGCAGGACCTTTTTCGCATTCGGGCTCGCTGGTCTCGTTGGCGGGTGTTTCCAGCCGCTGTACGCCGAGCATCCTTTGCCGGTCGGGGCTGCGGGCAATCCGGGAGTCGTCGGACAGCTGCGCGCCGTCGACGTCGCCGCAATCGACGCCCCCGCCGGTAGCCGTCTCGCCCGCGTCAGCGTAAACGTGCGGAA
>DASRAF010000307.1:0-3003 GCA_035638295.1 Pseudolabrys sp. | reverse complement strand
ATCTTGGTCGGGAACATCTCGACCAGGAAGGCCGCGATCGGTCCGTACACCATGGTCACGTAGATCACCATGATGACGAGAATCAATTCGGTCATGAACCAATTGATCTTCTTGGGATCGGCGGCCTTCGGGAAGTTTTTGGCGGCGAGAGCGGCCGTCCACTTGGCGTTATCCCAGCCCTGGACCTTCGTCCCGCCGATATCAACATCGATCGTCTTGGAGCCCGGCGCGTTCACCGTTTTGAACGACAGGCCCGACTTGGTCAGGAAGTCCTGTGCGCGGTCGCAGTCGGTGAATTTCGACCAGGGGCCGACGAAGATATGGAAGTTACACTGCGATTGATCGGCGCTGAGCGTAATAGGATTGGCCTTGGCGAAGGCTTCCAGGTCTGGATTGACGTAGTGGGTCAGTCCCTGGAATAGCGGGAAGTACGTGATCGCCGCAATTGCGCAGCCAGCTAGAATGATCTTGAGCCGGCCAATGCGATCGGAGAGCCATCCGAAGAAGATGAAGAATGGCGTGCCGATGATGAGCGACAGACCGATCAACATGTAAGCCGTCACGTAGTCGACCTTCAGGGTAATCACGAGGAAGAACAGCGCGTAGAACTGCCCCGTGTACCAGACGACGCCCTGACCGGCGGTGGCGCCGAGCAGAGCAAGCAGTACGTACTTGTTGTTTGGATAGTGGAAGAAGCTCTCGGTCAACGGCGCCTTCGAGCCTTTTCCCTCGGCGACCATCTTCTGGAAAATCGGGGTCTCATTCAGCTTGAGCCGGATGTAAACCGAGAACACCAGCAGAATCACCGACACGAGGAATGGAATGCGCCATCCCCAGTCGGCGAAATCTTTGGCGGCTATGTTGCCACGGCAGAGCGCAATGACGATGAGCGCGAGGAGAAGGCCGAGTGTCGCGGTGGTTTGAATGAAGCTTGTGGCATAGCCACGTTCACCCGGCCGCGCGTGTTCGGCCACGTACGTCGCAGCCCCACCATATTCGCCGCCCAGCGCCAGACCCTGACAGAGGCGCAGGGTAACGAGCATGATCGGCGCCAGCCAGCCGACGCTGCTGAATGTCGGAAGTACGCCGACAAGGAAGGTCGCGGTGCCCATCACCATGATGGTGACGAGAAACGTGTATTTCCGACCGACCAGGTCGCCGATGCGTCCGAAGATGATTGCGCCGAAGGGGCGCACAAGAAATCCGGCCGCATAGGTAGCAAACGCCGACAGCAGTGCTGCCGTGTCATTCCCTGCCGGAAAAAACAATGAAGCGAAGAACGGTGCCAGCACCGCGTAGAGATAGAAGTCATACCATTCGAAGATTGTACCGAGCGATGATGCGAAGATGACGAATTTTTCGTCCTTCGACATTCCGCCCGCGCGAGAAGCGGTACCAGCCACGGCGCTCATCTTGACTCCCCCGTTTGTGTTTTTCCAAACATCCTTTCCGCCGCTAATGGCGAAAACGCATTGCCGATCGGACCCGACCGGCCATGCGCGCCCGCTGGCGGTGGTCTGAAAACACTAGTCTGCGGTGTGCCGCCGGCCCTATTCGACTTTTGGCGAAGTCGGTCGCCTAAAGCGTGGATTTAACAGAGCTTTCTCGCACTGCACCAAAGCGATTTTCGTCGAGGGGTGAAAGGCTTGCGCTCAAACAAGCAGCGGAGGAACATGGTTTAAAGCGCGGGGGGAATTCGCAAGAAGACGGTGCGGCGCATGGCCGCGCCACCAAAATGCTCAGAGGAAAGTTCTGATTTGAATGAAGCGTTGCAATACCGGTTTGTGATTGCCGACGACCACCCTCTGTTTCGTGGCGCGCTGCGTGAGGCCGTCACAGGTCTTTTGGCGCAGGCGGAGATAGCCGAAGCCGGCACTTACGACGAACTCGTCGAGCTGCTCGAACGGAGCAGCGATGTCGACCTCGTGCTGCTCGATCTCGCCATGCCCGGAGTGCGCGGCTTCTCGGGATTGATGTACATGCGGGCCCAATATCCAGGAGTGCCGGTCATCGTCGTTTCAGCGAACGATGACCCGGCCGCTATCAGGCGTTGCATGGAATTTGGTGCGTCCGGGTTCATACCGAAAACGCTCGGTGTCGAAGCGATGCGCACGGCGATTTCGCGTGTGTTGGGCGGCGACGTGTGGACGCCGCCCGACGTTGATCTTGCCGGTGGATCAGATGCCGAAACGGCCGAGTTGATGGCACGGATGGCCACGCTGACGCCACAACAGGTACGCGTGCTGATGATGCTGTCGGAAGGACTACTGAACAAGCAGATCGCATTTCAGCTCGGCGTCTCGGAGGCAACGGTGAAAGCCCATGTCTCCGCGATTCTGCAGAAGCTAGGCGTTGAAAGTCGGACGCAGGCTGTTATTGCTGCCGCCAAGATTGAAGCCGGCCAGTGGCCGCAAGGCGCGGCGGCTGAAGGCTGACCGCGCTACTCTGCTGCAGCAGCACGCATCATGCGCCATTGTGCCAATAGCGCGCGCAGCGCAGCCGGCTTGATCGGCTTGTGCAAGAGTTGAATCCCTTGAGTCCGTGCCTGTTCGCGCACAGTCGGCGAGCGGTCGGCGGTGATCAGAATCGCGGGCAGATCGCCGAAGCGGTGCCGAAGCTCCATGATCGCCTCTATGCCGTTGCCGTGGTCGAGATGGTAATCGACCAGCAATCCGTTCGGCATCAGCGGACTTTCCCCGATCACGGCCAAGGCAGTCTCATGGTCGGGCGCCTTGATGACTTCACAGCTCCAACTCCGCAGAAGCGTTTCCATGCCGTCGAGAACGGACGGTTCGTTGTCGATGCAGAGCGCTGTGATGCCGACGAGCTGGCTCGGGTCAATGCGGATATCTTCGCGCGCCGGCAGCTCGACCGGTGTCGCGTTTGACCGTTGTACGGTGACCGTGAAGCGTGACCCGCGGCCAGCTTCCGACTCGAGACCGATCGTGCAATCGAGTACGCGTGCGAGCCGCTCCACGATGGAAAGACCCAGGCCCAGCCCGC
>DASRAF010000306.1:0-22689 GCA_035638295.1 Pseudolabrys sp. | reverse complement strand
ATAAAACGGACGCGGCGATGGCTCAGATCATCAAGACCGCCTGTATAGTCGTAAATCGTGCCGTCCCGCGTTGCTGACAGCGCGTTGATGGTGAAGTCGCGCCGCTCCGAATCCGCTTTCCAGTCGCGGCCGAACTCAACCTTGGCATGGCGGCCATAGGTTTCGACGTCCTTGCGTAACGTAGTGACTTCGAAGGGATGCTTGTCGATGATGACGGTGACTGTGCCGTGCTCGATGCCGGTCGGTACATGTTTGAACCCGGCGGCCGTTATCCGTTTGATGACC
Source organism: Pseudolabrys sp. (assembly GCA_035638295.1). Lineage (GTDB taxonomy): Bacteria > Pseudomonadota > Alphaproteobacteria > Rhizobiales > Xanthobacteraceae > Pseudolabrys. The sequence continues at coordinate 22,404 of DASRAF010000306.1, read as the reverse complement.
TCTTCCGGCACGGCGGTCGTGGCCACGTCGACTTCCGCGATCGACACGCCAAGCAATGCGTTGCGGACAGCGCCCCCAACCGCCCGCGCCTCCTCACCGTCGCAATCGAGCACGCCGAGCAGCCGCGGCAACGCTCCCGCTGTCAGCCACGGGGCAGCGCTCAGCCTGCGATCGGTACGGCCTTCCTGCAACGACATTACTTCACTTCGTGGTCCCCGGGACGAATTTGCCATTTTCAACGTGCGCCGGCACGTAAGTGGACCCCGGCGGCGCGCCGGAAAAATGGGCAAAGTAGATGAAGCTGCCGAGCACCAAGGCCAGCGCAGCGATGGCCAGCGTCGCGACCCTCACCAACGGCCAGGAGTTAAGATCCAGTACCCCAGCCTTGGTCGCCCACAAAAACACCGCATAGAGCACGAAAGGCGTCAGGAACAGGGCGATCTCGGTAAAGATCGGGCGAATCATCGATAGATCCGGTCGTAGAGGTTACGCAGGATACCAGCCGTCACACCCCAAATGTAGCGCTCTCCGAAAGTGATCGCGTAGTAGTGCCGCGTCATGCCCTGCCATTCGCGCGAATGGCGCTGCACGTTAGTCTGATCCATCAGGAAAGCGAGCGGCACCTCGAAAGTTACGTCTACTTCGGCCTTGTTGAGCTGCAACTGAAAGCCGGGCTTCACCCTCGCGATAACCGGGACAATCCGATAGCCGAGCGTCGTCATATAGAGGTCGAGATAACCCATCGGTTCGATATGCGCGCGATCGAGGCCGATTTCCTCCCTCGTTTCGCGGAGGGCCGAAGCGCACGGATTGGCATCGCCCTTTTCAATCTTCCCGCCGGGGAAGGAAACCTGTCCCGCATGGTCGGGCAAATGTTGCGCCCGCTGGGTCAGAAGTACGGTTGGTTCGGGATGGTCGATGATCGGCACGAGCACGGCGGCGGGGCGGATCGGCCGCACTTCCGCGATCTTGCGCATCACCGGGTCAGCATCGTGATCACCCCGCGCCGGTGTCACGCTCGCATCTGTAAGGCCATTCGGTACATCAAGTGTCAGACGTTGGCGGACACGTACAAAGAATTCCGTTTCCGCGATACCGGTGACCGTCTCCGGCATTAGAACGATATCCGTCTGCAAATAATCATCGTGCTCTCTTTTCGAAATTGTGCGTTAGACAAACTCTCGCAGCGCGCTCGCTTCTGCCATAGCGAAGAACTGACCCTGCGAAAAAACACCGAACATCGCTTTCCCGTCGATATCACGCTCCTCGCCGAGCGCGACCAGATCGTAGAACAGCGCGCGTGTCACCTTGGCCCACAAGTCCCGGCGTATATGCAGATAGGGCTTGAGCCCGCCAGTTTTTGGCTGCGGTTCGAAACGCAGCGCATGACCCGGCCCCGCTGAAATCCAATCGTCGACGTTGGTACGAAATTGAAGAATACGACCAGCGTCGCCAACCGACGCGTTCATCTCTACGGCGAGAAACGGCGCATCATCGACGGCAATCCCCACCTTTTCGACCGGCGTGACCAGAAAATACTTGTCGCCCTCCCTTTTGAGCACCGAAGCAAACAGTTTCACGAGGGCCGGACGGCCGATCGGCGTCTTCTGGTAGAACCACGTGCCGTCGCCGCCGATCCGCATGTCGATATCGCCGCAAAACGGCGGATTCCACCGTTCCACCGGCGGCAGGCCCTTGTTTTCGCGGGGCAGCCCTGCCGCGATCGCGTCCAGTCCTCCCTGCCCTGCCTTCGCCATTGTTTTCCTTCGATAATCGGGCCGTTACCGGCCTGTTCGCATCTTCGTGATTCACCCGGTTAGGCGGTGGAAGATAGCGTAAGCTTGGCCATAGATTGAGGCAGATTCGCCCGAAATGGCGCAGCAAATTCGCCCGTGGTGCGTTGTTGCATGACTCTCGGGTGAGATTTCAGTGCGCAGTGAAAGGAAACGACATGGCGAAGGCCGGCGGCGAAAGTCTTGAAAAGCTGGAAGACATGATTGTGCGGGCGGCAGAGTCCACGGCCGCGCATGTGCGCGCTGCAAAGGCCGCGATCGGGTCGGTCATTTTCGGCCAGGACGTGGTGGTCGAACATGCGCTTGTCACTGTGCTCTCAGGCGGTCACGCGCTGCTGGTCGGCGTGCCCGGTCTGGCAAAAACCAAGCTGGTCGAGACCATGGGCATCGCGCTCGGTCTTGACGCACGCCGCATTCAGTTCACTCCCGACCTGATGCCCTCCGATATTCTCGGCACCGAAGTGCTGGAAGAAAGCCCAGGCGGTAAACGCAGCTTCCGATTCATCGCCGGCCCGGTGTTCGCACAGCTACTCATGGCCGACGAGATCAACCGTGCATCGCCGCGAACGCAATCCGCGCTTCTGCAAGCCATGCAGGAGCAACACGTAACCGTCGCTGGGGCGCGGCACGACCTGCCCAAGCCATTCCACGTGCTGGCGACGCAGAATCCACTTGAGCAGGAAGGCACCTATCCTTTGCCCGAAGCACAACTCGACCGCTTTCTCATGGAGGTCGACGTTGACTACCCCGATCAGGAAGCAGAGCGCAAAATTCTGTTCGACACCACCGGTGCGGAAGAATCGCGCGCCAATCCGGCGATGACCGCCGAAGACTTGCTGTCGGCGCAACGGCTCGTTCGCCGCCTGCCGGTCGGCGAGTCGGTGGTCGAAGCGATCCTCGCGCTCGTGCGCTCGGCGCGACCGGGTCCCGAAACCGGCGATATCGGCAAGCTCATTTCCTGGGGTCCTGGCCCACGCGCGAGCCAGGCACTGATGCTTGCAGTGCGCGCGCGGGCGCTTCTCGACGGACGCTTTGCACCCTCGGTTGACGACGTGCTCGAACTGGCGGAGCCCGTGCTGAAGCATCGCATGGCCTTGACCTTCGCGGCGCGCGCGGAAGGTGAAAGCATCCCCAATGTGATCCGGCGGCTGAAAGCACGCATCGGATAGTTGCGATGACGCAGTCACCGCCCAAAGACAACGAGACCACAACGGTGCGACAGGCGACAGTCGGTGCCCGCAAGCTGGCCGACGCCATGCCGAGACTAATTTTGGAAGCGCGTCGTGTCGCCTCGACTGTCATCCACGGCTTGCATGGCCGCCGGCGCGCCGGTCCGGGTGAAAATTTCTGGCAGTATCGCCGCTTCGTCTCGGGTGAGCCTGCGCAGCATGTCGACTGGCGGCGCTCGGCACGTGACGATCATCTGTATGTCCGCGAGCGCGAATGGGAAGCCTCGCACACTGTTTGGATCTGGCCCGACAGGTCACCGTCGATGACCTTCGCGTCGCCCTTGTCTTCTGACAGCAAGCTTGAGCGGTCGCTGATCGTCGCGTTCGCGTTGGCCGAAGTGCTGGTGCAGGGCGGGGAACGCGTGGGCGTTCCAGGACTGATGCGACCGACCGCGAGCCGCAACGTTATCGAAAAAATGGCCGAATCCATTCTGCACGATCCGACGGAACGGGCCAGTCTGCCGCCCAACTTCGCGCCCTCGCCGCTGTCGGAGGTCGTCATGTTGTCCGACCTCTGGGCGCCGATTGGCGAGGTGCGCGGCGCGATCGAGCAGCTTTCTGCCAGCGGCGCGCATGGTCACGTCGTGCAGATCGTTGACCCAGCGGAAGAAAGTTTCCCCTATTCCGGTCGCGTGGAGTTCATCGAGCCGGAAGGCGCAGGCAGCGTAACCGCCGGACGCGCCGAGACGTGGCGGAACGACTACCAAACCATCGTTGCGCGCCACCGTGCCGACATCCGCACGGAAACCGATTTGCGCGGCTGGAGTTTCGCCATCCACCGCACCAACAGGCCCGCAAGTGAGCTCCTGCTGGTGTTGCACTCCCGCATGGGTGACTACGCGCAGACCGCCATCTTCAACAGCCGGCACGCGCCGGCCAGTCCCGCGAGTGCCGCATGATCGGCTCATTGCCGCTTGGCTTTGCCCAGCCGTTAGTGCTCCTCGGCCTTCTCAGCCTGCCGATCCTCTGGTGGCTGCTGCGGCTCGTACCGCCGCGCCCGCGGCGCATTGACTTTCCTCCCACCCGCCTGCTGTTTGAAATCGCTCCCAAGGAAGAGACGCCGTCCCGCACACCCTGGTGGCTCACGCTTCTGCGACTGACGCTGGCGGCACTGGTGATCATCGCCGCCGCCGGACCTATGTGGAATCCGCCGCTCGCAACGACGGACCGGGCTGCACCTTTGCTGATCCTTGTCGATGACGGCTGGCCTGCGGCGTCGACCTGGGATGCGCGGCTTCGCACCGCCGATGAGATGATCGCGCGAGCCGAGGCCGACAATCGCGGCGTTGCGCTGCTGCCTTTGTCTGAGGCCGACCGTGACGTTTCCATGCAAATCGCCGGCGCCGCCCGCGTTCAGATCAAACAGGTCAAGCCCAAGCCGTATGGCTTCGATCGCACGGATGCGTTGCCGGCAATCGAGCGATTCCTTGCAACCGCTCCCAATGTCGAAGTCATCTGGCTCTCTGACGGAGTTGACCTCGGCCATGGTGCCAATTTCGTCGAGGGCCTGAAACGCATCATTGGCAGCCGTCCTTTGACCGTCGTCGAAGGCGGCTTGCCGGTATCTCATGCCCTAGCGGCTGCCGACAACGCAGCAGGCGCGTTGACGGTGAAGGTGCTGCGTGCCCAAACGGCTGCTAGTGATGTCGGCGCGGTGAGTGCGATCGACCTCAAGGGTTTGCCGCTGGGCGAAGCGCCTTTCAGTTTCAAGTCCGGCGAGCGGGAGGCCGACGCCGTGATCGATTTGCCTGTCGAAATCCGCAACGACGTGGCACGACTGGAAATCGTCGGTGAGCGCTCGGCGGGCGCCGTGCAACTGCTCGACAAGCGTTGGCGCCGTCGAACAGTCGGTATCGTGTCCGGCTCAACTGCAGATCGCTCGCAGCCGCTGATCGGCGCAACCTACTACCTGGCCCGAGCGCTCAATCCATTCGCCGACGTCAGTCTTGCCGAAGGTGTCGCACCGACGGAAGCAGTGACACGCTTTTTGGATCGCAATTTGCCGATGCTGATTCTCGCGGATGTCGGCAATGTCACCGACGCGCTGGATCGTCTGAACAGGTGGATCGACAATGGTGGGGTCCTGGTACGTTTTGCTGGGCCGCACCTTGCGCGGGGCGATGACAATCTTGTCCCGGTAAAACTGCGGCGCGGCGGCCGAATCCTGGGCGGCAGTCTGAGTTGGGACAAGCCACAGCAACTTGCCGGCTTCTCGCGCGATAGCCCATTCAACGGAATGGCGGTCCCAACCGACGTCACTGTTACGCGCCAGGTGTTGGCTGAGCCGGATTCCCAACTCAACGACCGCACCTGGGCTACGCTGGCTGATGGCACGCCTTTGGTGACCGCCGAGCGCCGCGGCAAGGGATTGATTGTACTTTTCCATGTGACGGCCGACAGCCGCTGGTCCGATCTGCCTCTGTCGGGCTCCTTCGTGGACATGCTTCGGCGCCTCGTATCGCTCGCAGGCGCCACTGCGACCGCCGAAGGCGACAACGTCGCCACAGAGAATGCGGGTGGCCGCGCCGCCCAGGTCGTGCCCCCGACACGAATACTCGACGGTTTCGGTGCCTTTACCACTCCGCCAGCGACTGCCCGTCCTATTCCGAGCAACTTCACCGGACGCGGCAGTCTCGATCATCCGCCCGGCTTCTACGGTCCGCCGGAAGGTCTCGTCGCCGTCAACACACTCATACCCGCCGACCGGCCCGTTCCGCTCGACACGTCGTCGCTGAATGCACGCACTGATGTCTACCGGCATGGCGAACCGCTCGATCTGCGGGGGCCAATCTTTCTCGCCGCGCTCGCGCTGCTTGTTCTCGACGCTCTGGTGGTTGTGATGTTGTCGGGTGGGCTGAGTGCCTTGCGACCACGCCGACGTGCCGCGGCCGCGCTCCTGGCGATCGGTCTGTTCGGACCCCTGACCCTTCACTTGCGCGCGCAAACTGCACCCCCGCAGCAGGCCCCGCCGCTCACAGCGCAGCAAGAAGACTTCGCCATGAAGGCGACGCTGCAGACGCATCTTGCGTACGTCATCACCGGCGATCCGGCCATCGACGAAGTGAGCAAAGCCGGGTTACAGGGACTTACTCTTTTTCTTGCGCAGCGCACGGCGCTGGAGGCTTCCGATCCTGTCGGTCTCGATCTTGCGCGCGACGAGCTTGCATTTTTTCCAATAATCTATTGGCCGATTTCCCCGAACGCGCCGAAGCCCTCGCAGGCCGCGCTTGAAAAGATAGACGCTTACATGAAGCGGGGCGGCACCGTGCTGTTCGATACACGCGATGCGATCGATGCGCCGCCTGGTCCGGGCGGCGAGATGCGCGGCCCCGGCATGGTCGCGCTACGCTCGATCCTTTCCTCGCTGGACATTCCCGAACTTGAACCTGTGTCGCACGACCACGTGCTGACCAAGACATTTTTCCTGCTGCGTGACTTCCCGGGCCGCTTCACGAACGGCCAGCTATGGGTCGAGGCGTTGCCGGCAGAGAATGAAGATGAGGAACCAAACCGGCCAGCCCGCGCTGGCGACGGCGTTTCTTCGATCCTGATCACCTCGAACGATCTCGCGGGTGCCTGGGCCATGCGGCCTGACGGCCAACCGATGTTGCCGATGGTGCCGGGCGAGCCGCGCCAGCGCGAATTCGCCTTCCGCGCTGGCGTCAACATCGTGATGTATGCGCTGACCGGCAACTACAAGGCCGATCAGGTTCACATTCCCGCGCTGCTCGAGCGGTTGGGGCAATAGGAGCTATTGGTGAACCTCGGTATCTCGTTTGCTCCATTAGTACCCGCCTACCTGGTCTGGGTGGCGTTTGCAGTCGCCCTGCTGATCTCAGCGATTCTGCTGATCGTACGCAGCCGCGGGGCACCGCTGCGCGCCGCAGCGCTAGGCCTGATGGTGCTCGCGCTGGCAAACCCCTCGCTCACCCGCGAAGACCGAGATCCCATTCCGTCAGTCGCCGCCGTCATCGTCGACAAGAGTCCGAGCCAGAATTTCGGCGACCGCATCCAACAGACGGAGCAGACGCGCGACGCGCTGGTGGAACGGCTCAAGCGAATTCCCGGTCTCGAAGTGCGTGTGGCCGAAGCGGGCGCGGCCGATGGTGAGACCGACGGCACCAAGCTGTTCTCGGCGCTATCGTCCACCCTCGCCGATGTGCCGCCCGACCGTGTGGCCGGCGCCATTCTCATCACGGATGGCCGCGTCCATGATGTCCCGGCGGATGCTTCCACATTGGGACTGTCTGCGCCGCTGCACGCGCTGATCACCGGCCACAAGGACGAGATCGACCGCCGTGTTGTGCTGACGCTGACGCCACGCTTCGGTATCGTTGGTCAGTCGCAAACGGTCGGATTCCGCGTCGAGGATCAGGGCGCGAAAGTCGGCGCCGCCGAAGTCACCGTTCGCCGCGACGGTGAAATCCTCGAAAAGCGCATGGTCAACGTGCACACCGACGTCAAGTTGAATGTGCCGATTCCGCATGCCGGACCGAATATCGTTGAAATAGAAGCATCTCCGCTCGAAGGTGAACTCACCCAGGTGAATAACCGCGCTGTCGTCTCGATCGACGGCGTTCGCGACAAGTTGCGCGTGCTGTTGGTCTCCGGCGAACCGCATGCGGGTGAGCGCACGTGGCGCAACCTGCTCAAGTCCGACGCGTCGGTCGATCTCGTGCATTTCACGATTCTGAGACCGCCGGAGAAGCAGGACGGCACCCCGATCAACGAACTGTCGCTGATCGCCTTTCCGACCCGCGAGCTGTTCCAGCAGAAGATCTCGGAATTCCAGCTTATTATTTTCGATCGATACGCGCGGCAGGGCGTATTGCCTCTGATCTATTTCGACAACATCGCAAAATACGTGCGCGATGGCGGCGCAGTGCTGATCGCGGCGGGTCCCGACTACGCGAGTCCCACAAGCATCTGGCGGACGCCGCTCGACGGAATTCTCCCCGCCGAGCCGACCGGCGAAATCACCGAACGCAGCTTTCAAGCGCGGCTTACTGAGGCGGGCCAGAGGCATCCGGTCACGCGCAATCTTGAGGGCTCGGACACCGATCCACCGCACTGGAGCCACTGGTTCCGGCTCGTGGATATCAAGCGCAGCACCGGCACGAACGTAATGCAGGGGCCGGACGGCAAGCCGCTTTTGGTGCTCGCGCGCGAAGGTGAAGGGCGCGTGGCGCTATTGTTGTCGGATCACATCTGGCTATGGGCGCGCGGCTACGAAGGCGGTGGGCCACACCTCGACCTACTGCGCCGATTGTCTCACTGGCTGATGAAGCAGCCCGATCTGGAGGAAGAGGCTCTGCGGCTAATTGTCCACGGACGCGACATCGCCATTCAGCGTCAGACAATGGCCGACACTGTCAATCAAGTGACGCTCACCTCTCCGACCGGCGAAAGCCGGCCGATTGATCTTCAGAAAGTCGAGCCCGGACTGTGGCGCGCGACAACGACGGCCAATGAACTCGGCCTCTGGCGTGCGACGGATGGCAAGCTGACCGCGCTGACAAACGTCGGCCCGGCGAACCCAAGGGAATTCGCGGAGGTAACGTCCACGACTGAGGTGCTGAGTCCGTTGAGCAATGCGACCGGCGGTGACGTGCGGCGGATCGCTGATGGCGATCGTGTGAACGTGCCGCGCGTGGTTCCAGTACGCACTAGCACCACATTCAAGGGCGATGATTGGATTGGCCTGAAGATGCGTGATGCCAGTGTCGTGCGCGGCATCGGCGTCTTGCCGATCTTTGCAGGACTCATCGGCCTTCTGCTGCTGATCGGCTCGCTCGCTGCCACGTGGGCACGAGAAGGACGCTAATCAGGCTATTTCCCAGTCCGGCCGGATCAGCCCCGCGACACCATCAAAGGCGCCCGCCGCAAGCTCGGCCACCAACAGCCGGGCGGGATCCACCGGTCCCGGCATTTTCACCTGCCCCTTCGGGATGCGCTTGAAGCCTAACTTGGCGTAGATCGGTTCGTCACCGACCAGCACCACCAGTTTGTGTGCATTGGATTTTGCTTCGCTGAGCGCGCGTTGCACGAGCGCGGCGCCAACCCCGTGCGAACGGAAAGGCGGCTCAACCGTCAGTGGGCCGAGCAGCAATGCCGGGGTCTCACCGATGCAGATTGGTGTCAGCCGTACCGAACCGATTAAAAGTGTGCCGATGCGCGCCGTGAACGACAGGCTCAGCGCATGCCCCCGTCCCTCACGGATACGAAATGCCGTGCGCGCGAAGCGGCCAGGCCCGAACGTGCGCTCGTGCAACCGCTCGATCGCGGGCGCATCGGCGGCGGTCTCCGGCAGAATTGTCAGCGCCAGCTCGCTCATGGCGTTCCAAAGTCCATATCAGGCGCTGCCGCTTAGCATCTCGACCGATTCCGGTCCATTGCCCGTGGCAATCGACGTAGCAAAAGACTAAATGAGAGCACTTAAGGTTAAGGGGTTAGCGCATGGGACTTCTGGTCGATGGCGTCTGGCAGGATGACGTTTCGCGTACGAAGGACGGCCATTTTATCCGGCCCGCCGCGCAATTCCGCAATTGGGTGACGCCGGATGGAAGTGCCGGGGTTTCAGGCGACGGTGGCTTTCCGGCTGAGTCCGGCCGCTATCACCTCTATGTTTCGCTCGCATGCCCTTGGGCGCACCGCACCATCATTTTCCGCAAGCTGAAGGCACTCGAAAACGTCCTCTCGCTCTCGATTGTCTCACCCAACGTGGGCCGTGAGGGTTGGACCTTCAACAAAGCGGAGGGCTCTACCGGCGACTATATCTACGGCAGAAGCAAATTGTCTGAAATCTATCTGCTCGCTAATCCACGATACTCCGGTCGCGTCAGTGTGCCGGTTCTTTGGGACAAGAAGCGCGAGACGATCGTTAACAACGAGTCCCCGGAGATCATCCGCATGCTCAATTCGGCGTTCAACGCCTTTACAAACGTGGCTACCGACTACTATCCGGAAAACTTGCGAACCGAAATCGATCGTTTCAACGAAATCATCTATCCGAATATCAACAACGGCGTCTATCGTTCCGGCTTTGCCACAACGCAGGCGGCCTACGAGCAGGCATTTCGAAATGTCTTCGACACGCTTGATGAGCTCGAGCAGGTCCTTTCGCAACACCGTTATCTGGTCGGTAATACGATCACCGAGGCTGACTGGCGGCTGTTCTGCACCTTGATACGCTTCGACGCCGTCTATTACTCACACTTCAAATGCAACTGGCGGCACATTTCCGAATTTCCGAACCTGTCGAACTATGTGCGGGATCTCTATCAAATCCCGGGCGTTGCGGAGACCGTCAGCATCGAGCAGATCAAGCGGCACTATTACGGCAGCCAACGTCAGGTGAACCCGACAGGCATCGTTCCCGTCGGCCCGCAGCTTGACTTCGCTGCGCCGCACGACCGGGCGCGCTTCGGCTGAGCTTCACCACAATTCGCTGACTGCTGCTCCGCCGAAAACTTCAGCCACCCGGGCACGTGTCGCGCGCGTTGCACCCTCCGGTAGCGCGTCGTGCGGAAAGAATCCGTGCTCGATGATCTCGTAGTTCGGCTTCGGGGTCTCGTCCTGCCGAAAGTCGCGAACGATGAACAGCGCCACGTGATCGCGTCGTGATACGCGCTTGTTGAAGTAGATGCCGAGGAGTTGCGGCTGGGCCCCGAGCCGGATGTTGCCCTCCTCGGCCAGCTCGCGCGTCAGTGATTCAAAAAGCGTCTCCCCCGTTTCCACGCCGCCGCCGGGCAGATGCCAGCCGTCGACATAGGAATGCTTGACCAGAAAAATCCGGCCGCTTCCGTCGATCACCATCGCGCGGACCCCGAGGGTCGCCGCGCGCGAGAACCGCCAATAAAAATGCATGCCCCGCCGGATGGCCGGTTCGAACAGGCGGCGCAGGCGGTTGAGACCCATGGGCGAACTCGTTCCGAACTTTACAGAAAGTCCCGTACACAGCCGTTGAAAAGCGGTTCTCAGTTTAGAATAATTCTAATATAAAAAGCTGTTGCAACCCACCCGAAGGGATTTTCCGTGAAACGTTTTGCCGATCTGACCGAACAGGAAGTTCTGGCCCTTGCGATCACCAATGAGGAAGAAGACAGCCGCATCTATCGGGATTTCGCGCAAGGCCTTCGCGAACAGTACCCGGCGTCGGCCAAGGTCTTCGACGAGATGGCCGAGGAAGAGGTGCACCATCGCACAATGCTATACGACCTCTATCGAGGTAAGTTCGGCGAACACCTGCCCCTCATTCGCCGCAACGACGTCAAGGACTTCATCCCGCACAAGTCAACGCCCTGGCTGACACGCCCTCTCGTCCTAGGCGAAGCGCGCAAGTTCGCCGAGAAAATGGAAGATGAGGCGCAACGCTTTTACCGTAAGGCAGCAGACGGCGCACGCGACATTTCCGTGCGACAGCTTCTGCTCGAGCTTGCCGAAGCCGAAGCCGGTCATGAAAGCCTCGCGCACAAACTCAGCGAGCAGATTCTCACCGACAGCGCCCGCGCCAAGGAGGATGCGGCATCCAAACGTGCTTTCATGCTGCAATATGTGCAGCCGGGGCTTGCCGGCCTCATGGACGGCTCGGTGTCGACGCTTGCACCGCTTTTTGCCGCCGCCTTTGCCACCCACAACACCTGGCAGACATTCCTGGTCGGCATCGCCGCCTCGGTCGGCGCCGGGATTTCAATGGCTTTCGCGGAAGGCCTTTCTGATGACGGCTCCCTTACCGGCCGCGGGTCGCCGTGGATACGCGGCCCGGTCTGCGGTCTTATGACCGCCGTGGGCGGCCTCGGCCATACATTGCCCTACCTCATTCCACACTTCACGACCGCGACCATTTTCGCCGTGATTGTCGTTGTGATCGAGCTCGGAGTAATCTCCTGGATACGCATGCGTTACATGGACACGCCCTTCCTGCGCGCCTCATTTCAGGTCGTGGTCGGCGGAGCGCTGGTTTTCATTGCCGGCATACTGATCGGCAGTTCGTAGCTGTCGCGCGTAGCCGCAGCCCCTGTAATCCCGATAAAGTAACACGCCCTTCCGAGCGGGAGCCGGGATAGACCCGACCGCGATCAACACGATGTTCACCCTCGCCCATCTTTCCGACCCGCATCTCGCACCGCTGCCGACTCCTCACTGGAAGGAGCTGATCGGCAAACGTGCAACGGGCTACATCAACTGGCAGAAAAAGCGTCGTTTCATTCACGACGCGGGAACGCTCGCGGCGATCGTCGCCGACATCAAGGCGCAAGAGCCTGATCACATCGCGGTCACGGGCGATATTGTCAATATCGCGCTTGCCGCAGAGATTCGGCAGGGTCGCGCATGGCTTGAGAACCTTGGTCCGCCACAAGACGTCAGCTTCGTCCCCGGCAATCACGACATTTATGTCGGCGAGGCCGCCGCTTTCGCCGCCCGCCAGTGGGGACCATACATGCATGACGACGAGGACGTCGGAGGATTTCCTTACGTTCGTCGGCGCGGCAACGTCGTGCTAGTCGGGCTTTCGACCGGTGTGCCGACCGCGCCGTTTCTGGCGACGGGGTGGCTGGGTGCCAAGCAGCTCGCCGAGCTTGCGGCGACACTTAATCAACTCAGCAATGAAAAAGCCTTTCGCATCGTCCTGATTCATCACTCGCCGGTAACTCTATCCGCGCAGCACAAGCGGCTTATGGACGCGCACGTCCTGAAACGCGTGATTGCCGCGCACGGAGCGGATCTGCTGCTGCATGGACACGACCATCTTCATATGATCAATTGGCTTGAAGGACCGAATGGCACGCGTGTTCCTGCCGTAGGCGTGCCGTCGGCATCAACCAGGCCGGGCGCGGATAAGGACCCCGCCGCGTACAATCTCTACCGAATCGGCGGCGGACCCGGCGCGTGGGAGTGCGAACTCATATCGCGTGGTCTCACCGCCTCCGGCGAGGTTTCGCAGCAAAAGCGCTTCACGTTGACGGACTAGGAGTGCGGGCTGCTGAGCATGGCCAATGCGAAAAGTGCGACCACGCCAACAATCAGACCGTAAATGAAAATGCGGACAGCACGCCAGCGGCGCTGATTGCGCGCGCGCCGCAAGACCGATTGCGCGACACCACGCCCTTCATCGTCGCTCAAGGCGCGCTCGCGCTCGACCAACCGGCGTGCGACATAGCGGGTGATCGCATCGACCATGGCGGGCACCTCGTAGGATTCCGCCAACACTGCGCGACCGTACCGCGTGTCCTGCACAAAACGATATTGCCGCTTGTCGCGACCCATCTCGACATGGGCGACCACGTCAATCCACAGCCGCGGCACGTCACCTTTGCTCACGGCGCGGTCGAACAGTTCGACGTCCCCGGGCACTTCCTTGAACAAGGGATCGAGAGCGTCGTTGAGCAGTTCGAGCCGCGCGACGTCAGCGTCACGCAGGTCGACGACGACGCCCGATCGTTCGGCCGCCTCGATGCGCGCATCGCGCACCGCCTCTTTCAGCGGATTTATCGGCACGGCCGAATTGGAATCGTCTTTTTGACCTTCGAACATACCATCAATCTAGCAACGCCCCACCCGCAGGCAAGGAAGAAGGCGTTGGTTTTCAAGAAGTTTGATGGGATGCTCAGTGGGACGGCATCACGCCGTATTTGCGCGCCCAACCCAGGCCGTCTTCCGTTCGGGTACGCGGCCTGTACTCGGCCCCAATCCAGCCCTGATACCCCAACCTGTCTACGGCCTCGAACACGGCCGGGTAGTTGATCTCGCCCTCGTCCGGTTCGTGCCGGGATGGCACCGCGGCGCATTGCAGATGTCCGATCAAGGGGAGGAATTTCTCGAGACGGTGGATCAAATCGCCGCCCACGATCTGCACATGATAGAAATCGAACTGCATGCGGATATTGGGTTTCGCGGCTTTTTCGATGACAGCGGCCGCATGCTCGACGTGATTGAGAAAATAGTTCGGCCTGTCCCGGCCGTTGATCGGCTCGATCAGCAGTTTGATTTTTTTCTCGGCGGCGATGTCGGCCGCTTGAACGAGATTGTCGAGAAAGACGCGGTCCGCCGCCGGCCGCTGCTCGGGTGCAACCCTGCCGGCGAGACAATGGATCGCGCTCGCGCCGATTGCGCTCGCATAGTCGAGCGCACGGGTGAACAATGCCTGCCAATCCTTCTGCCGTCCTGGCACGGCCGCCAGTCCGAATTCGCCTTCGCGACCGGGCGCGGTGTTGAGTCCAAGAATGGTGATGCGGTTTCTCTCGATGGCCGCTTTCACAGCATCGGCCGGTACGTCGTAGGGAAACTGCAGCTCGATGGCCTTGAAGCCCGCCGCTGCCGCCACGTCGATCCTTTCGAGCAGCGGCCGTTCCGTGAAAAGATAGCCAAGATTGGCGGCAAAACGCGGCATTGGCAGCTCTCAATGATCGTGAATGGTCTCTTGCGCGCAGTGGCGTCAGCGTATTCATTAGCGCCGAGACCCACACAAGACCATCCGGAAAATCAATGTCCACCAATACTGCTTTTCATGTTGCGGTGCTGCCTGGAGACGGCATCGGGCCCGAAGTCATGGCGCCAACGCTGGAAATCTTGCGCCGGATCGAGGTGACCACTCCGAGCCTCGCATTCCGTTTTACCGAGGGCACTGCGGGGGCGGGTCACTACCAAGAAACAGGCAGGTCAATGCCGGATTCGACCATCAAACTTTGCGAGGATGCTGATGCCATCCTCCTTGGCGCCTGCGGATTGCCGAGCGTGCGCTATCCCGACAATACCGAGATCATGCCGCAGGTCGAGCTGCGTTTCATTTTCGATCTTTATGCTGGCGTCCGACCGGCGCGTCTCATTCCCGGCGTGCCTAGCCCGATCGTCGATGCGCACGCGCGCGGCATAGATTTCATATTGATCAGAGAATCGACCGAAGGCCTGTTCGCGTCCTTGGGCAAGGGCGTTGTCACCCAGGATGAAGCACGCGAGACGCTGGTGATCACGCGCAAGACATCACAGCGCTTGTTCGATTTCTCGCTCAGACTCGCAGAGCGCCGCAAAAAGCGCGGTAAGGCGGGCCTACTGACCTGCGTCGATAAAGCAAACGCATTCAAGGCATACGCCTATTTCCGGTCGATCTTCGACGAGCGCGCAAAAAATTTCCCCGGCGTGAAAACAAGTCATGTCTATGTGGATGCCTGCGCCGCGCTGATGGTGCGGAGGCCTTGGGATTTCGACGTGATGGTGATGGAAAACATTTTCGGTGACATCCTCTCCGATCTGGCGGCTGGACTGATCGGCGGGCTTGGCATCGCTCCTTCAGCCGATATCGGTGACAAGCACGCAGTATTTCAGCCGTGCCACGGCACCGCGCCCGACATTATGGGCCAGGGCAAAGCGAACCCGACCGCGATGTTTCTCTCCGCGGCAATGATGCTTGATTGGCTTGCCGACAAACATGACCACCAACCGGCAGCCGAAGCCGCGCAACGCATCGAGCGTGCAGTCGACAAGGCCTATGCCGGTGGCGTCAAACCGATGGAGTACGGCGGCAAGGACGGAACAGCCGCCATTTCCAAGGCCGTACTTAACGCGTTGGGCTAATTACAGCCCGACGAAGTCCTTGATTGCCGCGATGAACTGATCAGGTTGTTCGAGTGGCGGACAATGGCCGCAGCCAGGCAACTCAACGTATTTGGCGCCAGGAATCTTCTCGACGAGTTGTTTGTTGAGAGCCGGCGGGGTGGCCTGGTCAAACTCACCGCACACAACAAGTGTCGGGACCTTCATGTGGTGCAGCAAGGGCACGAGATCGGTTTCCTGCAGGATTCTGCAGGCCGCCTGGAATGCTTTCGGATCGATCCCCATCAGGACTTTCTTGCGTTCTTCAATCTTCTCGGGATGTGCAGCGAGATAGGCTGGCGAAAACACCCGTTTCGCAGCGATCTCTGCAATGCTGCCCAGACCACCGTCGGCGACCTTGTGCGCCATAATTGCAAATGCTTCGCGCCCTTCCGAAGGAAATCCGGCCGCGGCATCGCTCAGTACGAGTTTGGATATTCGCTCCGGATGGGCGAGCGCAAAAGCCAGCGCGACAGTGCCTCCGAACCCATTGCCAATCAGCACGGCGTCCTTGGCTATTCCGAACTCATCGAAGCCGTCTTCAATCACCGCAAGGTAGGCATCCATCAGCGCCAGCATTGTCGGCTGCGATCCGTGGAAGCCCGGCAAGTTGAACAGCGTTACACGATGCTTCGCCGCGAGCTTTGGCAGCACCGGCTCAAAGGCAAAACGGTCTGCGAGCAATGAGTGCAACAAGACCAGATCCCGGCCCTCGCCCGTCCGCACAGCGGTGAGCGCGCCGCGTCCGGCGCTTAGTTGCTGCAATTGCATTGCATCCTCCCTCTGGACCCTGGTCTATTCCCGACCGGCGTAAATTTTATCCCGTGGGCACCGGCCCGCCCAAAACGGCAAACTATAACGCGCGGCTCGCCTTGCTGTTCGACCCGTGTAGAGTTGGAGGTAGAATAGCCGTACGAAGCCACGGCGTGCGCAATCCAGAAACCGGACGCTTATAAACAGAATGTTCAGGGAGGACTACCTCATGTTGACTCCGCATCTACGGGGATCTCGCACCCTTTGTGCACTCTCAGCTGGTCTTGCGATTATTGTGCTGAGTGCAGGCCTCGCCGAAGCTCAGACCTTCGGCTTTGCGACGATGCAGCCGGGCACGCTCAACCACACGTCGGGGTCGGCCGTTGCGAAGGTGCTGAAAGAAAAAGTCGGGTTGAATGTCGTCGTGCAGCCGACCGCGGGCGAATCCGTCCTCATTCCCCTCGTCAGCCGCGGTGAGGCTGAATTCGGCATCGCCAATATTATAGAAGTGGAGGCCGCCAAAGCCAGCGCGCCCAATCTCCGCTTGATCGGCTCGCTGCATCCGCTGCGCGGCGCGTTCTGGGTCCGCAAGGATTCGAACATGCGTACGATGGCCGACCTCAAGGGCAAGCGCGTCGGAATGGGCTACTCCGCGATGCGGACCATAGACCCAATGGTCAAAGCGATCCTGGCAACCGGCGGGCTGACCGAAAAAGACGTGACGCCGGTGTTGATTCCGAATGTGATCCGCGGAGCTGACGATTTCACGTCGGGCGCGGCCGACATGTTCTTCTTCGCATTTGGTGCGCCGAAAGTGCGTGAAGTGGACGCGACGGTCGGAGGTATTCGCGCGCTCGAAATACCGGAAAGCGGAATGGCCGCGGCAAAGAAAATCCTACCGGAAGGCTATCTGACACCCGCCGCCCCGAATCCATTCTTTGTCGGTGTCGAGAAACCAATGGGAGTGTACAGCTGGGACAACATGATCTTTGCCAGCTCCAAGGTGAGCGACGAGGTTGTCTACAAGGTTATCGAAGCGCTTGAGAACAACAAAGCCGAGTTGGTGGCGATCCAGCCTGCGCTGCGCGAGTTTTCGGCGGAAGCACTCTACAAGAACTACGACATCCCCTATCACCCCGGCGCGTTGAAGTACTTCAAGGACAAGAACATCACGGCCAGGTCGCTCAATTAATAGAGGCCCGCCGTGAGCGAAGAACGCATTGTTCCCGACGCGACGGAATTTGCGTCCGTCGCGGCGAAAGCGACCATTTTTTGGACCAATGTCTTCCAGTCTATGCTGGTGACTGTCGTCGTCTTGTGGGTGCTCGATATTCCGCGCCGGGTCTTCGGCGCCGGAATTTATCTCGAGCAGGTTTTAACGGTCAGCCTCGGACTGACGCTGGCACTCGCATTCATTACCGAAACCGGACGTAAGCGCCATTGGAGCGACTGGATTGCTGTAGCTGCTTCAATCGTTCTGTGCTGTTACATCGCGGTCCGTTACGAGGCCCTGACGCTCGAAAGTGCGGACCTGCCGCTCGATGGCCTGATCGTCAGCGCCATCCTCGTATTTCTTGTTTTGGAAGCCAGCCGTCGCACCTCGGGTTGGGGTTTTGTCGGCATCATCCTGGCGATGGCGGTTTACATCTACATCAGCCCGCATCTGCCCGGCGACTTTCAGACCCGCTACGTGTCGCCGGAACGGCTGATGATTTATCTCGGCCTCGATATCAATGGCGCGATCGGGTCGATCCTGCAGGTAGCGGTTATCATCGTGATCCCGTTCACGATTCTGGGCCAGGTGCTCGCCCGCACTGGGGGCGTCGATTTCTTTTCCGATCTTTCGATGGCGGCGATGGGCAATTTCCGCGGCGGCGCCGCGAAGATCGCAGTATTCGGCTCGGCGCTGTTCGGCATGATTTCCGGCAGCGCTGTCGCCAACGTGCTGGCCGTCGGCATTGTCACCATCCCAATGATGGTGAAATCCGGCTTCACGCCTTATCGCGCGGCAGCGATTGAGTCAGTCGGATCGACCGGCGGGCAAGTAATGCCGCCCGTGATGGGAGCTTCCGCGTTCATTATGGCCGAGTTCCTCCAGGTCCCTTACAGCGCGGTCTGTTTCGCTGCGATCATTCCCGGAATCCTGTTTTATTCGTGCTTATTCTTCTTCGTCGATCTTGAAGCCGCCAAGCACAAAATCGGCGCGGCCAAGGTCGACGAGGCGCCACAATTTCTCGATGTGCTCAAGGACGGCTGGCCGTTCCTTCTCCCGATTGCCTTTCTCGTTGCAGCTCTGATGTATCCAGAAGTCTCGCAACTCACGCCCGAAAAGGTTGCGGTCGTCACCACAGGCTTGGTGATGCTGTTGAGCACGTTCTTCGGCTATCGCGGTCGTAAAACCACGGTCTTGCAGATGCTCAAGGCGATCAGTGACACCGGACGCGTTTCCCTCGACATCATTCTGATCGGTGCGGCCGCCGGCATCATGGTCGGAATCATGAGCATTTCCGGCCTTGCCTTTTCGATGACGATCCAACTGCTGGCTCTGTCCGGCGACAATATTTTCGCTCTGCTGTTGCTGATTGCTGTGCTCGCGTTCGTGCTCGGCATCGGCTTGCCGACGGTGAGCGTCTACATCCTGACCGCGACATTGCTGGCGCCGGCGCTCGTCAAGCTCGGCGTCACGCCGATGGCTGCGCACATGTTCGTGATGTACAACGGCATTCTCTCGATGATCACGCCGCCGGTCGCCTTCGCAGCCTACGCTGCCGCCAATATCGCGCGCACCGACGGATGGACCACGGGTTGGCTTGCCTGTTTAGTCGGCTGGTCGACTTTCGTGTTGCCCTTCCTGTTCGTGTTAACGCCGAGCCTGCTGATGGACGGAACGTGGACCGAGATCCTGTTTAATTTCAGCCGCGTGATGTACGGGATCTATCTGGGCACCGCGGTCGGTGTCGGTTTTGCGCTCATGCCTCTCGGCATGGTGTCGCGGATTATCTACGGAGCGGTGTCGCTTGCCGTCGTGCTTCCGCCCGAAACATTCAAAGGCGCAATTTATGTCAATTTTGTTGGCATAACGGTATCGGCCGCCTTGCTGGCGGCCGATTGGTTGCGATTGCGCGCTTCGAAACGCGCGGCAACTCCGGGATAAGGCAGGCGGCCGCTAGTCGCCCTCGCGCCAGAGGCCCAGGGCTTCTTGCGCCGGCCGGTCGGAGATTGAGAACAGCACTGCGTCGCCGCCTGTTACCGTGTGCGAGTAACGCTTCCACGGCGGCACAACAAACACGTCGTTCACACCCCACTCGAAGGGTTTGCCGTCAATCGTCGTAGTGCCTTGGCCTTCGGCCACGGCGAAAATGGTGCCGTCGGTCGAGCGGTACGGCTGGCCTTTGAAACCCTTCGGCAATAGTGCGAGATTTGCGCCCATGGTGGGAAGGACTGGCCCGCCATTGATTGGGTTGGCATACCGTACGCGCGCGCCGTGACGGGCGTCGACGTCACCGGTCGATTTCAGTCGTTCGAGAATCGGGCGCATCCTGGCATACGGATAATTGATCACCGGCGAGCGATTGAGGTGGATAGGCGCGCCGTCCGGAAGCACGCCGGTGGCGTACCGCGCAAAGGAATCACCGTCCTCGTGATTGACGTTCTGCATCTTCTCATCGAAGTGCGAAGCGAACGACGCCTGGAAATGGTTGACTGTCGGCATGTCGAGCACGTCGAGCCACATGACCGGCTCCTTGCCCGGATTGCCGTGATCGTGCGGAGCCCAGTTGGCGGTGATGATGAAGTCGCCATGCTCCATCAGCGCCTTCTCGCCTTCGACCGCCGTATAGGCGCCCTTGCCTTTGAGCACGAAGCGGATGGCGGATGAGACATGCTGGTGCGCGTCGGCAATCTCTCCGGGCATGATCAGCTGGATGCCCGCAAACAGCGAATTGGTGATGCGCGACTTGCCGGGCTCGCCGGGATTTTCCAGCACAAGTACACGACGCTCGGCCTCTTCAGCCGTGATGACATCGCCGGCCTCGAGCATCAGCTTTTCAACTTCGCCAAACTTCCACAGCGCCGGAAGCATCTGCGTCTTGGGCTCGGGTGTGACAAGGCCCTTGAGCACTTCCCACAGCGGCGCCAAGTGATACTTGGAGATCTTGTCGTAATAGGCCTGCCGCGCCCCTGTAATGTTGTGCTTGGAACCGGGAGTGTCGATTGCAAGCGTCATGGGTGTGCTCCTTCCAACGGAATGGAATTGTCGTTTTGCGGCTTCTATAGCCGATTTTCCCGCGGGTCGGAACCCGGCCCGGGCATGCCTTCTATGACCTAATTATTGACCGAGCCGCCGTCCACAACGATCGACTGGCCGGTCACGAAATCGCTATCGCTAGATGCGAGGAACAAAAGCGCGCCCAGCAGATCCTCCGGATAAGCGTCGCGTTTGAAGGCCCGGCTGTTGCGTACCGGGACGCGCTCCTCCTCGTCATGCGTTGCGTTTTCAAGACCCGTATCGCTCAGGATGTAGCCTGGCGACAACGAATTGACCGCGATGCCATATTCACCGAGCTCGCGCGACAGCGAGCGGGTGAAGGCAAGCATTGCGCCCTTTGACGTGACATAGGGCAACATCCGAGGCACGCCTTTGTAGGCCGCACCCGACGCTATGTTGATGATCTTGCCCGTACGGCGCGCCATCATGTGCGGCACGACGTGGCGGACCATCAGATAAGGTCCACGGATATTGATCGCCATGACACGGTCCCAAAGCTGCGTATCCCATTCGTTGAAATTTCGTGGTTTCAACCCGGAATACAACGCCGCGTTGTTCACCAAAACATCGATGTGGCCAAAACGATCGATCGTCTGTGCAACCAGATTCTTCACCGCCTTCTCATCGCTGACGTCGAATTTCACGCTCGCAACGGAGTTAGCCCCGTAGCGGCCTGCGATTTCCTCGGCAAACTCACGGCCATCGGCAATATCGGCGATCATCACGCGCGCGCCTTCGGCAGCAAGCGCCTGCGAGTAATGCCGGCCGATCCCTTTTGCGCCCCCGGTGACGATCGCTGTTTTTCCAGCAAGCCTCGGCATGACCTCAAACTCCGCGCTGCGCTCATCGTGCCCGCGCTTGTCGCGGACATCCGTGTCTTGCAAGATCGTCACCATAAAGAGGTGGGTGGCTGGTACAAGCCCGGCCATGACTGGAGGGGCCGTCTATGCCAAGTGCTGCAGCCGACCGCATGGCGATCCGGGAGCTGATCGAAAACTGGGCGCTGTGGCGCGATGCCCGAATGTGGGATCGCTTCCGTACCGTCTGGCACAAGGATGGACAGATGTGGGCGACGTGGTTCCAGGGTTCCCACGAGGAATTCATCCGGGTGAGTCAGGAAGGTTACGATCGCGGCGTACGTATCATGCACATGCTCGGCGGCATGAGCATTGACATCAAGGGAACGCGCGCAATCGCCCAGACCAAGATGACGATCTCGCAACGCGCGCCAGTGGAAGGCGTGATGTGCGACGTCGTTTGCACCGGCCGCTTCTACGATTTTATTGAAAAGCGTAAAGGCAAATGGGGAATTGTGTTGCGTCGCCTAGCTTATGAAAAGGACCGGCTCGACCCCCTCGACCCTTCGGTGGACTTAAAGCTTGATCAGGCTCTGCTGGCGCAATTTCCGGAAGGCTATCGCCACCTCGCCTATCTGCAGACAAAGATCGGCTACAAGGTGAAAAAGGATATGCCGGGTCTCGACGGCCCCGACCTCGATGCGCTTTACGCAAAGGGTGAAGCGTGGCTAAAGGGGCGAAAGTTGTAACGGGGTTGGCTCGACCGCAGGGAAGTGCGAATTTCATCGAAGGTGGTTGCCCGACACGAACCACCAGGGGGGATTGACCATGTCGCTTGCCGACAAATTCAATCTGTTCAACGAGTTCAATATCCTGCGTATAACGTGCGCAGTGTTTTTCATTCCTCACATCATTGGAAAGATCACAGTTCCGGCCACGCTGGATTTTTTCGTGAAGGCCGGCTTCAAACCACCGGC
>DASRAF010000305.1:0-3904 GCA_035638295.1 Pseudolabrys sp. | reverse complement strand
GCATCGGACCTGAGAAACGCCAGCCGTTCGCTGATCTTCCTTGATCCGACGTACGCGGACCCGCCCTCGTCGTTAGCAACAATTTGGCGCGATTTGCCGGGTTTCACTGGCAGCTGCGGCGCATGCGGGTCAAGTAGAGGCACGCGAAAGGACAAAACCATGACCGTACTTCACGGCAATTGCACGACTCCTCTGGTCGACGATACGCGGCGCTAATCCGCTGCTCGAGTTCGCGAGACAATAGTAATGAGTGAGGCAGACACCATCGGACCGAAGGCCGCGGTCACAACCGCAATGACCGCTCCCGATCGCCGGGCACCGCCAGCGATCATCACGATCTTTGGCGCTGGTGGCGATCTGACTAAGCGTCTCGTCATGCCGGCGCTCTACAATCTCGTGCGCGCCGGCAGGCTTCCGGACGAGTTCGCAATCGTCGGCGTCGATATTGCAGACCAGACCACCGAGACTTGGTGCAATAGCCTCTCGGAGATGCTGCAGGCCTTCTTGCGCGCCCGAGGAGGCGCAATCGATGAGCAAGCGTGGTCCTGGCTCACACAACGAATCGAATATCTGAGGGGAGATTTCGCGGAACCGGAAACTTTTAGTCGACTCGGAGGGGTCCTCAAGGAGCGGGAGCGGCAGAACAATGCGGCGAATGTCTTGTTCTACCTGGCTGTTGCCGACCGGTTCTTCGGCCCGGTGGTCGAGCAGCTCGGTCGCGCAGGACTCACCCGGCAATCGGACCGTACCTGGCGGCGGGTAATCGTCGAAAAACCATTCGGGCACGACCTGCCGTCAGCCGAAGCGCTTAACGCGCAGCTCCTCAAGGTGCTTTCGGAGGATCAGATTTACCGCATCGATCACTTTCTCGGAAAAGAGACTGTTCAGAACATCCTGGTGCTGCGCTTTGCGAACGGCATATTCGAGCCGCTCTGGAATCGCGACCATATCGACCATGTTCAGATCACTGCAGCCGAGATCGTAGGGGTCGAGCACCGCGGCCGTTTCTACGAACACACCGGCGCGTTACGCGACATGGTGCCAAACCATCTCTTTCAGCTGCTTGCCATGATTGCGATGGAGCCGCCGATCTCGTTCGATGCCGATGCAGTGCGCAGCAAGAAGACAGAGCTATTCCACGCGGTCCACCCGATTTCGCCGACCGACGCCGTGCGCGGCCAGTACAGCGCCGGCGTTGTGCTCGGCCGGCAAGCTAGTGCTTACCGTCGCGAACCCGATGTTGCGCCCGACTCCAAGACGGAAACCTACGCGGCGCTCAAGCTCGGTATCGACAACTGGCGTTGGGCCGGCGTGCCTTTCTATCTACGTACCGGCAAGTATCTCTCCGCCCGCACCACCGAGATCGCCGTGCATTTTCGTCAAGCGCCCCATGTACTCTTTCGCGGCACTGCGGTTGAGCACCTGCCGGCGAACATCCTGACGCTCAGGATCCAACCGGATGAGGGACTGTCACTCAGCTTCAGCGCCAAGCGCCCCGGCACCGAGATCGTGATCGACGGCGTTGAAATGAACTTTGCCTATCGGGATTATTACGCGCCGGTTGTGTCGGTCGGCTACGAGACGCTGATCTACGATTGCCTGATTGGCGATGCTACCATGTTTCAGCGGGCCGATACGGTCGAGGCGGCATGGTGTGCGGTGCAGGATCTCCTGAATGCCTGGGCACAGGCTCCCGCCGAAGACTTTCCCAATTACGCCGCCGGCAGCGCAGGCCCGGACGCGGCCGATCGCCTGCTCGCGCGCGATGGGCGTGCATGGCTGCCGATCGCGGCCGACCATCCGCACCGCAAACAGAATGAATGACCAGCCTATGGCGAGGTGACATCATGAAGGCCACGCGAACCCTGCACGATCTGGGCCAGAGCCTCTGGCTCGACAATATCACGCGGAACATGTTGAGAACGGGCGTGCTCCGCCGCTACATCGATGAATTTTCCGTCACCGGGCTTACATCCAATCCCACCATCTTCGACCACGCCATCAAGAACAGCAGCGATTACGACGACTCCATCAGAAACAAGATCGCGCAGGGCAAGTCGGACGAGAAGTTGTTCTTCGAGCTGGCGCTCGAGGATCTCAGTCAGGCCGCTGACTTGTTCCAGCCGGTTCATGAACGAACATGCGGAGTAGATGGTTTGGTTTCGCTGGAAGTGTCGCCGCTTCTAGCGCGTGACACCAAGGCCACGCTCTTGGCGGCCAAGGAGCTGCACGCCCAGGCGCGACGTTCCAATCTCTTGATCAAGATCCCCGGTACTCCCGAAGGCCTGCCCGCCATCGAGGAGGCAATCTTTGCGGGAGTGCCGATCAATGTCACGCTGTTGTTCTCCGCCGAGCAACATCTGGCGGCGGCCGATGCTTACATGCGCGGCATCGAGCGGCGCATCGAGGCAGGATTGAAACCTGACATCCGCTCGGTGGCATCGATCTTCATCAGTCGCTGGGACGTTGCAGTGAGCGGCAAGGTGCCGAAGGCGCTCGCGAATCGACTCGGTATCGCGGTCGCCAGGCGCGCCTACAAGGCCTATCTCGGATTGCTGAGCTCGCCGCGATGGATGCGCGCCTACAATGCCGGCGCTCGTCCACAACGGCTGCTGTGGGCCAGCACAGGGACCAAGGATCCGGAGGCTTCGGACATTCTGTACGTCAAGTCCCTGGCCGCACCGTTCACCGTGAACACGATGCCGGAGGGAACACTGCAAGCCTTTGCCGACCATGGCGAAGTCGGCCCAACGCTGCCACCAGACGGTGGCAACTCCGAAGAGGAGCTAGCACAAATTGCCCGGGCGGGCATCGACGTCGCCGCACTGGCGAACCAGCTGCAAGACGAAGGCGCAAAATCGTTCGTCAAGTCCTGGAACGACCTGATGCAGGTGATCGGTTCCAAATCCGCCGTGCTCAAGCGCGCGAGCTGACACCGTGTATGCGAACTCCCTCCTCAGCTGGCGCCGAACTAAGCAAGCAAATCGAGCTGACCGCGCACGGAAATCATCAAGCCGAAATGTGCTGGTCGTCGATGTCGGCGGATCTTCAGTGAAAATCCTCGCCACCGGACAGCGCGAGCACCGACGGTTTACGTCCGGACCGAAGCTGACCCCCAGCCGAATGGTATCTGAAGTCAAGAAGCTCGCCCGAGACTGGAACTACGACGTTGTAACGATCGGCTATCCCGGGCCGGTTCTCCACGGTAGGCCGATGGCCGAACCGTATAACCTGGGACGCGGATGGGTCGGGTTCGACTTTGCATCCGCGTTCGGTCGGCCCCTGATGCTTATCAACGACGCCGCCATGCAGGCCATGGGCAGCTACAACGGCGGCAAGATGCTCTTTCTAGGCCTCGGAACAGGGCTTGGATCGGCCATGATTGTGAACGGCATCGTAGAGCCGATGGAGCTCGGTCACTTGCCCTACAAGAAGGGCACCTATGAGAGCTACGCGGGTCGGCGCGGGCTGGAGCGCGACGGCAAGAAGAAATGGCGCCGTCACGTTGACGACGTCGTGGCACAGCTAATCGCCGCCCTCGAGCCCGACGACACCGTGATCGGCGGAGGCAATGTCAGGAAGCTTGACGCGCTACCGCCCGGTTCTCGCGCAGGCGACAACGATAATGCCTTTTGTGGCGGATTTCGACTCTGGGAACACGCTTGCCCGTCCAGCGGGACACGCTCGAAACAATTGACGTGAGGACGCCGCAGAATGACCGCACGATCCGAAACATCTCGCACGCGATCGAGGAACAAACGCGGGGCATGGCGGGCCCTCGAAGATCATTACGAGGCAATGCGGAGCCGCCACCTGCGAGATCTGTTCGCGCATGACCCGGCGCGCGGTGAGCGGATGACAGCGGAAGCCGCCGGCGTTTTCCTGGATTATTCGAAAAATCGCA
>DASRAF010000304.1:0-16387 GCA_035638295.1 Pseudolabrys sp. | reverse complement strand
AGGCGCCGAGCGCCAGAAGACGCCGAACGAAATCGCCCTCGATATCCTCTTGGTCGGCCTGACCATCATTTTCGTGTTCGCGACCGCGACGATCCCGAGCTACGTCACCTATGCCGGAGGGGCGGTCTCCGTGGTCATACTGGTTGCGCTCTTCGTCACCTTGATCCCGACCACGATCGGCGCGCTGCTTTCGGCGATCGGCATTGCCGGCATGGATCGGCTGGTGCGGTTCAACGTGCTCGCCATGTCCGGCCGTGCGGTGGAAGCCGCCGGCGATGTCGACACCCTGCTGCTCGACAAGACGGGAACCGTCACTTTCGGCAATCGCCAGGCGACGGAAATTTTCGTCGTCCCGGGTGTGACCGATCGGGAAACGGCTGAAGCCGCCTTGCTCGCCAGCGACGCGGACGAGACCGCCGAGGGGCGCTCCATCATCACGATGGTACAGAACAAGTACAATGTGCTGCGGCAGGCGACGCCTGGCGACGCACGGTTCATCCCATTTTCCGCGGTGACTCGTCTGTCGGGTGTCGATATTGGGCAGCGCAAGCTTCGCAAAGGGGCTGTTGACTCTGTAATGGAGTTCGCCCGCCAGGCGGGAGGGAAGAACGTTCCTGAGCCGCAGGCATTCCGCGCGGTGGTCGACAAGATCGCACGCTCGGGCGGTACGCCATTGGGTCTGGTCGAGAACGATCGCATCCTCGGTGTCATTCACCTCAAGGATGTTGTGAAGCCGGACGTCAAGGATCGCTTCGCGGCGCTGCGGCGAATGGGCATCAAGACCGTGATGATCACGGGTGACAATCCGGTCACCGCGGCTGCGATTGCGTCCGAGGCCGGCGTCGACGATTTCATCGCCCAGGCGACACCCGAAGACAAATTGCGTTACATCCGCGATGAACAGTCGCACGGCCGGCTGATCGCGATGTGCGGCGACGGCACCAACGACGCGCCCGCTCTCGCCCAGGCCGACGTCGGGGTCTGCATGCAGAGTGGAACGCAGGCCGCGCGCGAAGCGGGCAACATGGTCGATCTTGATTCCGATCCGACCAAGCTCATCGAAGTTGTGGAAATCGGCAAGCAGCTGCTGATGACGCGCGGCGCGCTGACCACGTTCTCGATCGCCAACGACGTGGCGAAATATTTCGCCATCATCCCGGCGATGTTCCTCGCCTTCTATCCGCAGCTCGGCGTGCTCAACATCATGAAGCTGGCAACGCCGCAGAGCGCAATCCTGTCAGCGATCATCTTCAATGCGCTGATCATCATCGCGCTCATTCCGCTCGCGCTGAAAGGCGTCAAGTACCGACCGATTGGCGCAGCCGCGTTGCTCCGTCGCAATCTTTGGATCTACGGCGTGGGCGGCGTCATTATTCCATTCGTCGGAATCAAGGCGATCGACATCGTCGTCAACACCTTGCATCTGGTCTGAGGAGATGCCGCCATGCTGAAGGAAATTCGTCCAGCCATCGTCCTGGTCGTTCTTTTGACCCTGATCACCGGGCTTGTGTACCCGTTAGCGATGACCGGGATTGCCGGTGTCATCTTTCCATATCAGGCGCAGGGCAGCCTGATCGAGAAAGACGGCAAGGTGATCGGCTCGGCGCTGATCGGCCAGGTCTTCACCGACGACAAATATTTCCACGGCCGTCCGTCGGCCACCAACGCGCCGGACCCGAAGGATTCGACCAAGACCGTCGACGCACCGTACAATGCCACGAACTCGATGGGCTCGAATTTGGGTCCCACCAACAAAGCGCTGATCGACCGCATCAAGGGACAGGTCGACGAGTTGAAGAAAGAGAATGCCTCGGCGCCGGTGCCGATGGATATGGTGACAACATCGGGCAGTGGCCTCGATCCGCATATTTCGCCGGACTCGGCCCACTTCCAGGTGCCGCGCGTCGCCAAGGCGCGCAACCTGCCAGAAGCGCGTGTCCGTGCGTTGGTCGATGGACAGATCGAAGGCCGCACGTTGGGCCTGCTGGGCGAACCACGGGTGAACGTACTTAATCTCAACCTTGCTCTTGATGCCCTGAAATCGTAGTCGCGCAAAGGGTTGTCGTTCCAAGGCTCGTCCCGGATGGAAAATCCGGGACGGGTGTTTTGCCGTATGATGCGTTAGAGGCACATTATGCCTGCTGACCAAGCGCAGAGAGCTTCACCTGACGCGCTGCTTTCCCTCGCCAAGAAGGAAGGCCGCGGGCATTTGAAGATATTTCTCGGCGCCGCTCCCGGTGTCGGCAAGACCTACGCGATGCTGACGTCTGCCCGCGCCGAGAAATCCGGCGGGCGTGATGTTGTCGCCGGCCTGATCGAGACACATGGCCGGCGCGAGACCGAGCAATTGACCGAAGGCTTTGAGGTCCTTCCGCGCAAGCCGATCGTCTATCGCAACCAGGTCATGCACGAATTCGATCTCGACGGCGCACTGTCGCGGCGGCCGAGCCTGCTTCTGGTCGACGAATATGCGCACACCAATGTTCCCGGCAGCCGCCACCCCAAGCGATGGCAGGACGTCGACGAACTGCTGGCGGCCGGCATCGACGTGTGGACGACCCTGAACATCCAGCATCTCGAAAGCCTCAACGACGTCGTTCAGAAGATCAGCAAGGTGCGGGTGCGCGAGACCGTGCCCGATACCGTTTTCGACAGGGCCGACGAGATCGTGCTGGTCGACTTTCCGCCCGATGAGCTGCTCAAGCGGCTCGCCGAGGGCAAGGTCTATGTTCAGGACACCGCCGCGCGCGCGGTCGAACACTTCTTCAAGCCGCAGAATCTCACAGCGCTGCGCGAACTCGCATTGCGCCGCGCCGCGGAGCGGATCGACGCCGACCTGGTCGAGCGCATGCAGGCGCAGGCGATCGAAGGCCCGTGGGCTGCAGGTGAACGCATTCTCGCCTGCATCGGGCCCGACCCCGTATCGCCCACGGTCGTGCGCGCAGCCAAACGGCTGGCGGACCTGATGGATGCACCCTGGATCGCGGTCACAGTTGAACGCCCGGGGACGACGCTCGACGACGGGGGTCGCCAGCGATTGGATGAGGCGATGAAGCTGGCGCAGAGCCTGGGTGCCGAAGCGCAGACATTGACCGGGACCGATCTGCCGGCGGAATTGTTGCGTTTCGCCAAATTCGAAAACGTCACGCAGATCGTGGTCGGCCGTTCACGTGGCAGTTTTTTCAGTGAGCTGTTCGGACGCTCACTTCCGCATGAGCTGGTTCGCCGTACGCAGGATATTGCGATCCATCTGGTCACCAAGGAATCCGAATCACCTGCGAAAAGCCCGCTTTTCCGCTGGCCCAGCACGTTGCAGACCAACCCTTGGAATTTTCTTTTTGCGGCTGTTGCCGTGACCGGAGCATTGGCGGTCGGCAAGGTGCTGACGACGCTTACGCCGATTCCTAATCTGTCGATGGTCTTTCTTCTCGCCGTGCTTGTGACGGCGATGAACGTCGGCATGTGGCCGGCGATTTTCGCGTCGATCCTATCCTTTCTCGTCTACAATTTCTTCTTCATTCCGCCGATCTACACATTCACCATTGCCGAGCCATACGAGCTGCTGGCGCTGGTGATCTTCCTGGTTGTCGCCGTCATCAGCTCGGCAATGGCCGGTCGCGTGCGTGAGCAGGCGCGGATTGCGGCCGCGCGCATGCGGGCCATGCGCAGGCTCTATGAATTCACAAAGCGCCTGTCGGGTCTGGCGACTATCGATGCCGTTGCAGAAGGCGCCGCCAGCGAGATCCACGCAAGTCTTGGCCGGCCGGTTGTCGTCATGCTTGGACATGACGACGATGACCTCGCACTGACGGCTGCCTGGCCGCCTGAGGATTCGCTTGACGCTGCAGCGATGACGGCGGCCCGCTGGGCCCACAGCCATAACGAGCCCGCCGGTGCAGACACTGGCACCTTGCCGATCGTCCCATGGTATTTCGTTCCTTTGCGGATTGGTGCAAAAACGCTCGGTGTTGCCGGCGTTGCCAAGGAGAAAGACGGGCCGCCGCTCGATTCGGAGGCACGCGCGCTGCTGGATACGCTTGTGGAACAGACAGCGGCCGCCCTTGAACGCGCGTCGCTGTCCCGTGAAATGGTGAGCGCGAAAACAGCCACGGAAACCGAACGGGTGCGCAACACGCTGCTGGCGTCGGTCTCGCACGATTTTCGCACGCCGCTTTCTTCCATCCTCGGTTCGGCGACAAGTCTCATGGACTATGGCGACAAGCTCGACCCGGCGGCAAAGAAAGACCTCCTTGGGCAAATCAAGACAGAGGCCGAAGACCTCGATGAGATGGTCCGCAATCTGCTCGCGATCACGCGGATCGATGCAGGAGCACTGGAATTGCGCCGCGACTGGATCGACCTGCGCGAAATAAGCGAGCGTGTGGTCAGCGCCGCGCTGCGTCACGGCGCGCAACAGCGCATCGAAATCGAGTTGCCAAAAGATCTCACCCTTGTGAGGGCGGACGCCACCTTGGCCGAGCAGGCGATCGGAAACGTCATCGCCAATGCAATTGTCCATACGGCGCCCGACGCACGGGTGGTGATCGATGCCAGCAACGCGCAGGATGCCATTGCCTTACGGGTTACCGACAACGGGCCCGGTATTCCTTCGGATGATCTGCCGCATATCTTCGAGAAGTTCGTCAAAGGCAAGGAGATGCAGACATTTAGCGCGGACGGAAGCCACACAGGTCTCGGGCTTGCGATCGCAAAAGGCATCATGGAAGCGCACGGCGGAGCGATCAGCGCAGAAAGCCCGGTCGCCGACGGTCGGGGTGCCCGCTTCGTATTGACCTTCCCGCGCAACGGTGCGCCGTCGTGAGCACAAGGATCCGCGCTTTGGTGGTCGATGACGAGGACGCAATCCTACGATTCCTCAAGCCCGCGCTCGAGGCAAACAATTACGAAATGACGAGTACCGGTACTGTCGCCGACGCCATCAAGCGCGTCGCAGCGGAAACGCCTGATATCGTGTTGCTCGATCTCGGGTTACCCGATGGCGACGGCAAGGACGTCATCCGCCGTTGTCGCGAGTGGTCCGATGTGCCGATCATTGTCCTGTCGGCTCGCGATCGCGAAGCTGAAAAGATCGAGTCGCTCGATCTGGGTGCAGACGACTACGTCAACAAGCCCTTCAATGTCGGCGAACTATTGGCGCGGATGCGTACGGCGCTGCGGCATCGGATGCAGCGCAAGGCCGAGATCCCGGTGCTGCGCGTCGGCGGGCTTGAAATCGATGCGGTACGTCACCGCGCAACGCGGGCTGGCGCGGAGCTTAAGCTCACGCCGAAGGAATTCGAACTTCTATCGTTTCTCGCAAAACACGCGGGCCGCGTGATCACGCACAAGCAGATTCTCACAGCGGTGTGGGGTCCGGCACATGTCGAAGACACGCAGTATTTGCGCGTCTATATCGGCCAGCTGCGGCAAAAGATCGAAGAGCATCCCGACGACCCGCGCATCGTCCTTACTGAGCCGGGCATCGGATATCGAATTGCCGAAAGCTGAAAGGTCAACCGCTGGCCGCGACGTCGGCAAGTGCAAAGCCGGCAATGCGTTTGTAACGCTCCGACAGCGCGCGCAATTCGTCCTGCGTAATGTATTTGTCGAGATCGTCGAAAGGTCTGTCGCCGACCAATTCCTCAACTTTGATGTTGATGAAATCCGGGGGCTGTTCGCGATTGGTGCGGACGACTTTCGCCGCCGGTGCAACACGGGCCGCTTCGTAGGCTTTCAGGGCATCGCGAGGATCGGGCGTTTTCTTCAACAGATCGGCGAGCGTGCGGGCGTCGATTGCCGCCTGTGCCGCGCCGTTTGAGCCACGCGGGTACATTGGATGCGCGGCATCGCCGGCAAAGGTCACGCGACCAAACGTCCAGCGGTCGATCGGGTCCTTGTCGACCATCGGATATTCGAGAATTTGGTCTGCATCGCGGATCATTTGTGCGACGTCGAGCCAGTCGAAATGCCAGCCCTCGTAAAGCGAGAAAAAGTCGGACAGGTTTCCGGGCTTGTTCCAGTCGTTCTGTTCGGTGGTTTCGCGTTTGATCTCGGCCATCCAGTTGATCAACTGGGTGCCCTGGCCATCGATGTCATCGATGATCGGGTAGATCACGATCTTGCCGGTCAGAATTGAACCGACCCTCATATAGGTCCGGCCGCCGAGAACAGGCTTGCACCGCGTGACGCCACGCCAGGTATTGATTCCGGAGAACGCAACCTGGTCGTTCGGGTAGAACTGCTTGCGCAAGGCCGAATTGATGCCGTCGCATGCGACGACGACATCGGCGCGAACAGGCTCGGCCGGTCGTCCGCTTGTGGTCTGCTTGAAGTGGACGGTGACGCCGGCATCGTCCTGTTCGATGCTGGTGCATTCGTGGTCGGTGAGTACGGAATCCCGGCCGAGCCTTCTCAGGACAGCTTCATAAAGTATGACATGCAGGCGGCCACGATGGATGCCGACTTCCGGGAAGGGATAGCGCGCAAATTTTCCCCGATCTTCGCGATAGATCAGTTGGCCGAAGCGATTGAAAAACGCGCACTCGCGATTTTCGATACCGGCCTTCAGCAGGGAGTCCCCCACGCCAAGCGTCGTGAACTCGCGCATGGCGTGAGGCAACAGCGTGATGCCGACCCCGAGCTCCCTGATTTCCGGCGCACGTTCGTAGACGCGGCAGGCAATACCGCGTTCCTTCAGGTTAAGGGCGAGCGTCAGTCCGCAGATGCCGCCGCCGACAATCGCTACTTGCATTCCGTCGTGCAGGTTATCAGTGCCTAGAGCGGTTTTACTTCCACCTTGCGGAATTTGATCGCGCCGGCCCCGTGCTGCAAGACGATCGGACCTTCGTCAAACATGCCGTTGCGCAGCTTTGCCGTCGTCTGTCCATTCAACACGACTGTGATATCGCGGCCATTCGCGGTGACTTCATATGTATTCCACTTGCCGCCGGCTTTCGGCATCGGACTGACTTCGACGTAACGCGTGATCGCGCCGGTGCCATAGCTGGGGTCAGGACGCTGGTCGAAGATATTGGCTTCGTAGCAGGTGCGGTCGGTGATCTTCTTCGGATCGAGGCAACGGAAATAGATTCCGCTATTTGCATCATCGCTCGGCCAGAATTCGACGCGCACGATGAAATTCTTGTACGGCTTCTTGCTCACCAGATAGCCGGGCTCCTTGCCCGCCATCTTGTCGACGACAATGGCGCCGTCCTCGACACGCCAGTTGGATTCGCCGACCTGGTCCCATCCATCAAGGCTTTTGCCATCGAACAAGGTAACCCAGCCTGCCTCCTGGCTTACAGCTTTCGGCGCGAGCGAGCCGGCAAGAAAGCCCAGAGCGGTCATGGCAAGAGCGAAACGGACCGTACGCCTCGATGCGATACCCATGGTGTTTCCTCACTTTTTTGAATTTTGAATTTGTCGACGGAGCGGCCGCAAGAATGGACGAAATCGCTCCATCTCTGTCAACATGGGGTTCCTGCCCGTCATTCCTGAGACTCAGTGCGAAACCCGAATTCAAAATACTCGCTTCCGGATTCGTCATTGCGCTCAGGGCCATGGGCGACGCCATCAAAGGAGGAAACATCGATGGACAAGGCACTGTACGACCGCGGGATGACGATGCGCCGCCGGGTGCTCGGGGACG
Source organism: Pseudolabrys sp. (assembly GCA_035638295.1). GTDB lineage: Bacteria > Pseudomonadota > Alphaproteobacteria > Rhizobiales > Xanthobacteraceae > Pseudolabrys. Next base: position 8,739 of record DASRAF010000304.1, on the reverse strand, counting down.
AATATGTCGATCGCGCGGTCGCGAATACCGATGACTTCAACCGCCAATTTCAGGAACTGCTGACCACCTATTGTTGGGGTGCGGTGTGGGGCGATGACGCGCTCAAGCCGCGGGATCGCAGCATTCTCAACCTCGGAATGATCGCCTGCCTCGGGCGCATGCACGAGTTTGAGGCGCACTTCCGGGGGGCTTTGCGCAATGGGCTTACGCGAGACGAGCTTTCCGCTATCCTGCGGCAGGTGGCCGTTTATTGCGGGTTCCCGGCCGCCGTTGACTGTCATCGCGTGGCGAAGCAGGTATTGGCTGCGGAGGCCAAAAAGGCCTGATCCCATCGCAAAGTCGCGTTAACGAGATGGCCCTATTGTGGTCTTGAATGTGCCTTCATCCCGGGGCAATCAGGGCCCGGGTTTTGGCGGCTGATTTGCCGTCCAGGGTGGATAATGATCCGATCTTCTGCTGCTTTCTTGCTCGCGCTCCCGGTTGGGGTGGCTTTTGCAGCTGCGCCTGCACTGGCGCAGTACGCCCCACCGCCGCCACCCGGAGCCTACTACCAGGAGCGGTTGCCGCCCGTCGTCGGAGGCTATGACGACGACGAGGACCTTGCGCCACCGCCCCGCAACATGCGCCGGGGCGCCCGCGCTCTTCCATATCCGGATGACGAACCACCGCTGCCTCCGCCAGGTCTGTACGGAGCACCCGGTCAGCGGTCCTCCGGGTACGGCCAGCAGCCTTATCAGCAGCCGCAGCAATCGCCGCCGATGTCGGGCGCGCCTTCTCGTGGCATGAGCGATCCCGATTCATTGCGGCCACCGGCTGCGGTCGGCGTGGCGCCGCAAGGCTCGCCGCCGTCACAGACCGCGGCTCTTCCGCCGGACTATCAGCCGGAAACTGGTCAGCAAAAGGAACTGCCTCCGAATCTGAAAAAGCAGCTGGTTGACTACGCGTCCAAGGAGCCCGCCGGCACGCTCATTATCGATACCCCGAACACTTATCTCTATCTGGTACTCGGTGGTGGAAAGGCCTTGCGCTACGGCATTGGGGTTGGCCGCGAAGGATTCACTTGGACCGGCACGGAGCGGATCAGCAGGATGTCGGAATGGCCGGATTGGCATCCGCCGTCGGAGATGATCGATCGGCAACCGTATTTGCCGCGATTCATGGCGGGCGGACCTGGCAATCCGCTCGGCGCACGCGCGCTCTATCTCGGCAAGACGCTGTATCGCATTCACGGCACCAATCAGCCCTCGACCATCGGCACGTTCGTGTCGTCGGGATGTATTCGCCTGATCAATGAGGACGTCGAGGATCTCTATAGCCGTGTGCAGGTCGGCACCCGTGTCGTCGTGCTGCCTGGCAGGCCGCCAGAGACCGTCTCCAACGGCGCTGGGCAATCCGCCGCAAACGGCGCGGTACCGGGTGCCCCAGTGTATGCGCCGCCGAGCACGGCGTCCGTGCCGCGCAGCTACGGCGGCGGTCCGATCTCGTCGTCGCCTCTGCCGCCGCCCGGTCGTTAAACCTGCTGATTTTCCGAAGCGCTGATTTTCGCGAGCCGTGTGATTGCCTCGATCATCGCGCCGGGATCAGCCTGGCCTTTTCCTGCAATATCGTGCGCGCTGCCGTGAGCGACTGAGGAAAACAGTATCGGTGAGCCGATCGAAAGTCCTGCGGTGCGGTTGAAGGCCTGCAGCTTGGCGGCGATGTGGCCCTGGTCGTGCAGCATGACGATGAACGCATCTGCACCCTTTTTTCGGAACATCGTGTCGGCGCCAAAGGGACCAGATACGTCGATTTTATCGGCGGCAGTTTTGTGAATGGCCGGCGCGATGATGTCGATCTCCTCACGGCCAAACATTCCCTCTTCGCCGGCGTGAGGGTTGAGACCGCTCACGAAGATCTTCGGCCGCGCGATGCCGAGCTTTTTGAGCGACGCATCTGTGACACGGACCACGCGCTCGACCCGCTCGCGCGTTATCAGCGCGACCGCTTCGCGCACGCTGACATGCAAGGTCGCATGTACAATGCGGGATTGGTCGAAACAGATCATCAGATAGACGTCATTGATAGGCGTGCCGGTTTCGCGCGCGACAAATGACGGATAGCCGTCGAATGCAATGTGCGCTGCGGCTATCGACCGTTCGGTCTGCGGCGCAGCGACAACGGCTTCAACGTCACCGGCCAAGGCGGCCTTGATGGCGCGCCTCGCGCTCGCGAGCGATGCCCTGCCGTAGGCGGCATCAACTGTGCCGAACTTTATCGGCGCGTTGCCGCCGTCGCGCGCGTCCAGCAAATAGACTGTGCCGTCGGTCCAGTCGGCATTCGTTGTATCTTCGACGACGTGCAGGGCCGGCGACAGGCCTGCACTGCGCGCATGAAGGTCGACCGCGACTGGATCGCCCACCAATAGCGGCCGGCACAAAGCACGCACGTCCGCGTTGATTGCGGCTTTGAGCGCGATCTCGGGTCCGATGCCGGCGGGGTCTCCCGTTGCAATGGCGATACGCGGCAAAGGCATGGCTCGGCTTCCGTCAGCGGCGCGCCTGCCTATAATGGCGGCCGCGGCTGCAATAATAGCAAGTGAGCGGGGAAACGTCGCCATGATGTCGCGTGAGCAGAACGATCAGCTGAGCCGCGTCGGCCCGGATACCTTGATGGGCAGGTTACTGCGGCGCTACTGGGCGCCTTTCCTGCTGGTCTCGGAAATTCCTGAACCTGATTGTCCGCCGGTGCGGGTGACGTTGATGGGCGAAAAGCTGATTTGCTTTCGCGACAGCAAGGGCCGCATCGGCCTGATGGACGAGTTCTGCGCGCATCGCGGGGTTTCGCTCTGGTTTGGCCAGAACGAAGAATGCGGACTGCGCTGTCCCTACCATGGCTGGAAATACGACGTGACCGGGCAGTGCGTCGATCTACCCTCGGAGCCGGAAGAAAGCGGCTTCCGAAAGAACATCAAGCTGAAATCCTATCCTTGTATCGAGAAGGCCGGAATCGTGTGGGCCTATATGGGGCCGCTCGGCATGCAGCCACCGCCACCCGCGCTGGAGTGGACTGAGGTCGAACCATCGCAGCGGTTTGTGTCCAAGCGTCTGCAGGAATGCAATTATCTGCAGGCGATGGAAGGCGGCATCGATTCGAGCCATGTGTCGTGGCTGCACGGATCAGAGCTCAACAAAGACCCGTTGTTCAAAGGCTCGAAGGGCAACGTTTACAACGAGCAGGACCGCATGCCGTTGTTCGAGGTTGAGGAGTTTCCGGGTGGGCTGCTGATCGGCGCCCGGCGCAACGCCGAAGGCGACAAATATTATTGGCGGATAACGCCCTGGATCATGCCTTGGTACTCGATCATTCCTCCGCGGGCAGGGCATCCATTGGGTGCGCACGCCTGGGTGCCGATCGATGATGAGAGCTGCTGGGCCTGGAGCATCAACTACCATCCCAGGCGCGCGCTCACGAAAGCGGAAGTCTCGGCAATGCAGGACGGGGAGGGCATTCACGTCAAATACGTGCCCGGCACGTTCATTCCGCTCGCCAACAAGTCGAACAACTATCTGCTGGATCGCGAGTCGCAGCGGCACGGGCATTCATCGACCGGGGTCGACGGGATTGCGATGCAGGACGCTTCAATCCAGGAAAGCATGGGACCTATTCAGGATCGCACCAGGGAACACCTTTGCGCGACGGACAAAGGCATCGTCATGACGCGCAGGATATTGTTGCGTGCCGCGAAGGCGGCGGCCGAGGGTGGCGCGGTGCCGGCGACCGAGCCCGAGGCGCAGCGCATTCGCTCTGCTTCCATCGAACTTGAGAAAGATGTCTCGTTCACGCAAGGCGCGCGGCACGGACTCTATGCGGCGTTGGGAACGGATCCGCTCTCAGTGTAGGTGTCGAGCCATCATTCCGCGGCGGTCTTCGCCGGCTTGCGGATAGCGGCATTGACCCGCGGCATGACTTCCTCGGCCATCAATTGCATCGAGCGCCTGGCGAGCGTCGGGTCGACCCAGTCGAGGCCGGCATAGACGAGCTCGCCGAAATCGCCGGTTTCCTCGTGCAGCTTGAGGATCTCATCGACGACTTTGTTGACCGAGCCGAAGGTGACGCAGTTGTCGACCACATAATCGTCAGTGATCTCTTCGTCCGGCTGTTCCTTGTAGCTTTTGAACACATAGAGCCGGTTGCCGCGCTTCATCTTTTCGCGCATCTGCTCGAAATAGAAACGATAGGGGCTCTTGGCATCATCGTGGCCATAGCGCTGCGCCACTTTGTCATCTTCGGCGACAAAGATCGTGCGCGCCACACGCCAGTCGGCAATGCTGGCTTTCGCGCCCGCTTCGGCCTTGCCCTTGGCGTAGTTGGCCCAGTGCGATTTGAGGTGCTTTGAAAGCAGGAAGTTCGCCGACAAAGGATGGAAATCGCGTTTTCCCATCAGCACGACACCTGGAGAGAATGGCGCGACGACTGTCCCGACGATTTCCGGCCGCGGCTTTTGGAACGGCTTTGCCAATATGCCGACGCCAAGCTCAAGCGCGGCAGTGCGCGCGAAACCGACCTTGAAACGATTGCCAGGAAAATCGATATCGTACGGAGGATTGCGCTCCCACACCGCAAGGATGACGTCAATCGCCTCGGCGAAAATCCTGTTGCGATCCTCCTCAAGAATTCCGATCGCCTCGGAATCCGACGTCAGCGCGCCCGGACTTACGCCCATGACGAAGCGCCCTTGCGAGAGGTGGTCGAACATGGCGGCGTTGACCGCGATGACTACCGGATGCATCTGCGCGAGGTTGGTGGTTCCAGTGGCTAGCTTGATGGCCTTGGTGCCGTGAATGAGTGTCGCCTGGAACATCATGCTGTTGGTGATGTTCTCGCACGCATCGGTCAGGTGCTCGCCGACGAAGGCGTCATAGAAGCCCAGCTTGTCCGCGAGGATGATCGCCTCACGATCCTCACGCAGCGTCTGGGACCAGTCCCGGTCCATCGGGTGAACGGGCATGGTGAAGTAACCCAACCGCATCAAGCATTCTCCATTTCGAGCATTCGCTCCTGCAAGCTATCCGACCCGGCGATCCGTTGCAGCAAATCTTCCGTCGCAGCAGACCAGCCATGAAGCTCTTGTTTTTCATGGTATTAAAGTTGGTCACTGGGTGGTCTGTCCCCGGCGTCCGCAGGCGGTCGCTACCGGATTTCGCAACCCGTACTGAGCGAATAGTTTGCCTACGGTCGCTCACGAGGTCCTCAATGCTGCGCTGGTTCCACGCTTTGATGCCGAAGGAGGAGCGGTTCTTCGAACTTTTCGCATCCGGTATTCGAGCAGGCTGTGCAGCGTGCTCCTGGGTGTGACGATATCGGCAGAGAGATTGTACATTTGCATGTAGCGGCGATTGCAAACGACCAGGCGCTCCTTGCCGTCGAACATGCAAAGACCTTGCGACATATTGTTGATCGCGCCTCTCATGCGTTGATTTTCGAGGGGCAGGTTGCGGGAAAGTAGAGGCGCCGCAACGGCCGCGGTCAAAGTGGCAATCACGGCGGAGAGAAATAGTTTCGGAGACCGACGCCCATAGCCGGATGGGCAGAAGGAAATGAGATGCGGCAAAGGTGAGTGTGAAGCCGACAAATCCTGCTAGCACGACCAACGCCAGCCGCGCGCGGGTGCCTGTGCACGCGTATCATCAGCCATTTTGGCGTCCAATCGGCTCGACGGTCTTCCCCAACCCGTTTTTTTTGCATTAATTGCCGGAGATAGCAGGTTAGTCAGACCTTAAGAGGCGCACTGGAGGGCGGAAGACGATGGCGAAATTGCGCGCGGTAGAATGCCGGGAATTCATCAAGGCGGTCATCGAAAAGGCCGAAGCCATGCGCGTGCCGATTTCGATCGCGGTCGTTGGGCCTGAGGGTCACATCATTGCGGTGGAACGCATGGATGAAGCTGGCTTCATCACGCCTGAAACTGCAATCGCGAAGGCCTTCACAGTCGCCGCATTCCGTTCGATGAGCCCACGGTTTCCCGACGGGCTTGTCATCCAGCAGTGGTTCAAGGAACGCAATCCGCAATTGCTGGTGAGCCTGGCCGCCATGACCAATGGACGCATTGCCGCGAGCGGCGGCTGCGCGCCCATCTTCAAGGGCGACGAAATGGTGGGAGCCTACGGAATTTCCGGCGGGACCTCGCAACAGGACGAGGAGATGGCGGTGTATGCGCGCGCCAAGGTCGGTTGGGCGCATGTCTCTGAACACGACACCACCGACCCCGAAGTGAAGGCACACATCAACGCGCTCTACACCAAGGCGGGTATCGCCGATCGCAAGATCTAGCTGTTTGCCGAAAATCTATTGCGCCACGTCGATGGTCACGGCGCTGGTAATCGTCTGCCAATGCTTCATCTCGGCATCGAGCCAGGCCTTTGCATCGTCGAGTGACTTGTTCGGCACGACATTGAAATTCTGCTTGCCGAGTTTTGCGACAGCGTCGGGCGAGCTCAGCGCTTTGGTGACCGCGGTAAATAGCGTCTCCAGAACCGGCCTGGGGGTGGCCGCCGGCGCGAACAGTCCGTTCCACGCTATCGTGCCGACGTCGCCATAGCCGAGCTCAGTCATGGTCGGAATGTCGGGGTATTCCTTCAGCCGCGTGTGATTGACCACCGCCAGCGGACGGAACGCACCGGCCTGCACCTGTCCGGCGGTCGAAGCGACATTCAGGAATGCGGTCTGAACGTCGCCGCGCAACATGTCCTGGATCACGCCCGCCGCGCCGTTTTTGTTGGGCAGGCTGACCAGATCGAGATTGCCCGCGCGCTTGGCAAAATATGCCATGTCGTAATGCGGGTATGACCCGATGCCGACGGTGCCGTAGCGCACCTTGCCCGGGTTCTGTCTGGCGTACGCGATGAGCTCGGGAACCGACTTCACTGGGAAATCATTTGCGGTGCCGACGAGCAGGAAAGCGGGAACATCCACGAGATTTGTCACCGCCACGACGCTCTTCTCGTAGTCGGTGTTCATTTTCTTGGCGTAGATGATCGGCGTGATCGCGTTGGTCGAAACATTGCCGATCATCAAGGTGTAGCCGTCGGGCGCCGACTTCACCATTTCATCGATCGCAAGCATCCCGAAGGCGCCGGGCTTGTTGAGCACGACAAAGCCTTGACCGGTGATCTTCTGAAATTCGTCGCCGACGATGCGCGCGACGATGTCCGTCGCTCCACCGGGCGCGTAGGGAACGATGACCTTGACCGGGCGGCTTGGATATTTGTCCTGCGCCATCGTCACGTCGGCGCCGACGGCGAGGACAACGATAACGATTGCGATCAAACGTATCATGCAATCCCCCATTGCTGGTCCGTTCGACTCTTTTGCTGCCGCTACGGTGCAGCTCAGGCCTTCATTCCGTGCAGGCTGTGTGAGGCATCCTTGACGGTGAAAAATACGACGTCGCCATCCGGTGTCGCCTTGCCGGCGTGCACGGTGTTGGCAGGAATGTAGACGACAGAGCCCGGTGTTACGTCGATCTCTTTTCCATCGATGTTGGCGCGGAAGGTACCTTCGAGCACGTAAATCCATTGCTCGTTGGGATGCGAGTGCAGCTCGGCTCCGGTGCCTGCCTTCATCCGCATCAGGCCGACGATCATGCGATCACCTTCGACACATGGCCCGTGCGCGGTCGAATAGGCGGGGCCTCCCATGATCTTGTGCATCGTTCCAAGATCGAAAACATATTCTCCAGGGCCGGCGCGCTTGGCGCCCGGAGTGCGTGCGAGTGACTGATTGGACATGACATTCTCCGGCGGCGAGATTGATGTGTGAGATGTTAGTTGACGCTTTTCTGACGCGCCAGTACAGCCGGGCGCGGGCCGGTATCACCGTTCGGCCACGATCGCTATTAAGTTGTGTGGCCACGATTCGGAGTGAAATTCCCGATGAAGCCGGTTCGCTTTGCGCTGATGCTGCTGGGCCTCGTCACGCTCGGCGGCTGTACCGGAACCGACGTGCCTAAGGGCGAGCCGAGCTTTTACCGCAATCTGGCGCAGCCCGGAGCGGAACTCGACGCGGCCGCGGCTGCGTCCATGATCTCCGGATATCGCGCCAACAACGGGTTGCCTGCGGTTGCGCTGGATTCCGATCTGATGCGGCTCGCGCAGGCGCAGGCGGAAGTCATGGCCAAACGGGACAAGCTTGACCACGGCGCGGGCAAACCTTTCGTGCAAAGGCTCAAGGCTTCGGGTTACGACGCCAAAACAGCCGCGGAAAACATCAGCGCGGGTTATCACACCTTCGCCGAAGCATTTTCAGGCTGGCGCGATTCAAACCCGCATCGCGCGAATATGCTTCTCGCCGGCGCAACCCGCATGGGCATCGCCGCAGTCTACACGCCGGCCTCGAAATACAAGGTCTACTGGTCGCTGATCCTGGCGGAACCCGAAGACAAATAGGGTTTTTGCGAAACGTCATCTCACCCCCAGCACACGTCATGGCTGGGACAAGCCCGGCCATGACGGGAGGAAGGCACTGCCGCGTGTCCGACGCATCGGGACGCCCGTGACATAGGCGTGCGAAAGCACGCCGTCCTTCGGACGGCTATGCGCGGGCACGACGAGGGGACGGGCTGGACCTCATGCGGCCTGCTGACTAGGTTTGCGCCATGCCGATGCTGCCTCGCGTCAAGGACTACGACTCGCTTCGCCGCCAGTTTCAGTGGCGGGTGCCGAGCCGCTACAACATCGGTGTTGATGTCTGCGATCGCTGGGC
>DASRAF010000303.1:0-4799 GCA_035638295.1 Pseudolabrys sp. | reverse complement strand
CTTCTTGCCCGAAAACAGCTGTGCGAAGAGCTCGGCGTCGCGCCGACGACATTCAAAACATGGCCGATGACCGGCCGCAAAAGCAGTCACCTCATCAAGGAAGAACAACTCCGTGTAGTAGCGACCCCATACATCGCGCTGGCGATTCTTGAATTCGAGGACGCAGCATATCCATTGCCGCGACGCCCAACGCCGGCCGATCAAGGTCCGATTGGCAGTGTGAAACTTGCCGCCGCGGTTGCCCATCAACGTGCCGCGTGCCGATGTCGAAATGAGTTCCCCGAAGGGGGTGACGCGGTTTTGCAGTGGCATCGACCTACTCAGAGCACAAGCGCCCGCACGAATGCCGCAATGCCGACCCCGCAGATGACGGCAAGAAGATCGTTGCGACGCAGCGCCATCACAGCGAGCGCGGTAATGACGGACACGGTCGCTGCGGTGCCGCCGCGGACGGCCAACGGCAGAATAATTGCAACAATGACCGAGCCCGGAAGTGCATTGAGAATACTGCGGACGCGGCGCGTGAGCGGAACATACCCCATCAGCCAGAAGCCACCCGAGCGGATCGCATAGGTCACGAGAGCCATGGCTAGGATGGCCATCCAGACGCCGAATGTGCCCAGGTCGGTATTCATTCGTGCTGGCCGTCGAGATAGCCGCCAACGACCGCACCCACGATCGAACCAGCAGCAATGAACCACCAACCGGGCACCAAGCGTTCGACAGCGACAGCAACGATCCCTGCGACGGCCCAGCCCCATGCGCGGCGCGGACCGGTCCACAAGGGAACGAGCATCGCGGCGAAAAATGCCGGCATGACGAGATCGAGACCGTATTTCGTCGGGTCAGTAATGAAGCTGCCGACGAAATAACCGGCGCCCGTGGCGACGAGCCAGGCGGCCATAATTGCGCTGGCTGCCCCGAAATACACGGCAACATCGCTGCCGCCCTCGGCGCGATAGCGCATGGCAATCAACCAAGTCGCATCTGTGAGAAAAAACAGCGCCGAGTAGGCCTGCCAGACTGGCCGTTGCCCGAGCCATGGGCGCATGGAGACACTCATCAGGAAAAGGCGCGCCCCGACCACGGCCGCGAGCACAGCGACTGTGAAAACCGCGCCCCATGTCACGACGGCAGGCCAGATTTCCAGCGCGACAAGTTGGGCGATACCGGAGCAGACCAGAAAATTCATGGCGAGGCTTTGCACGAATGTAAGGCCTTGCCGGGCCGCGGCCGCGCCGACGACGACACCGAACGCCATGATGCCAGGCGCCACCGGAAGCCCGAGGCGCATTCCTCGGACAAAACCAGACCAACGGGATTTGTCCGGCGGCGTTTCGTTTGGCGCCATTGAGGAATCCGCATGGGTGGGCGAGCTAGGCTCGCACGGCTTCCCCCATGAATCGAGATGGCCGGGACAATGCCCGGCCATGACGACTGCGAATGGCGAATTTACGCTTGCGGCTGAGGAGCGATCTCACCCGACGGCGGCTCCGGCCGCCGACGTGGCTTGCCGGCGGGCGGTACTGCGGACGAGCGTGGCGTGGTCGGTTCGATGACCGATTCACGGACCGGACGTTTGCCCGCAAGGAGATCCGTAATCTCGTCGCCGGTGAGCGTCTCGAACTCGAGCAGGCCCTTGGCCAGCACTTCGAGGTCGGCGCGCTTCTCGGTGAGGATCTGCGTTGCTTCGGCATAACCGGCCTCGACAAGCCGGCGGATTTCGCCGTCGATCTTGCGCGAAGTCTCCTCGGAAATGTTCTGCTGGCGCGACACCTGATAACCAAGGAAAACCTCGTCCTGGTTCTCGCCGTAGGCAACGGTCCCGAGTTCGTCGGACAGGCCCCAGCGCGTCACCATCATGCGCGCAAGCTTGGTCGCCTGCTCGATGTCGGAGGCAGCACCCGAGGTCACTTTCTCCTTGCCGAAAACCATCTCTTCGGCAACGCGGCCACCCATCATGATCGCAAGACGCGACGTCATCTGCTCGCGGCTCATCGAGAGCTTGTCGCGCTCAGGCAACTGCATGACCATGCCGAGCGCGCGGCCACGCGGAATGATCGTGGCCTTGTGCACCGGGTCGGTAGCCTTGACGTTGAGCGCAACGATGGCATGGCCGCCTTCGTGATACGCGGTGAGGAGTTTTTCCTCCTCGGTCATGACCAGCGACTTGCGCTCGGCGCCCATCATCACTTTGTCTTTGGCGTCTTCGAACTCCGACTGGGTCACCATGCGCTTGTTGCGGCGCGCCGCCATCAGAGCGGCCTCGTTGACCAGATTCATCAAATCGGCACCCGAGAAACCCGGGGTGCCGCGCGCGATGGTCTTGAGGTTCACGTCGGGCGCCAGCGGCACCTTGCGCACGTGGACTTTCAGGATGCTTTCGCGGCCGACCACATCGGGGTTCGGCACCACAACCTGGCGGTCGAAACGGCCCGGACGCAGAAGCGCGGGATCGAGCACGTCGGGACGGTTGGTCGCGGCGATAAGAATAATGCCTTCGTTGGCCTCGAAGCCGTCCATCTCGACCAGCAACTGATTGAGCGTTTGCTCGCGCTCGTCATTGCCGCCGCCGAGACCGGCGCCGCGGTGACGACCGACCGCGTCAATTTCGTCGATGAAGATGATGCACGGCGCATTCTTCTTGGCCTGCTCGAACATGTCGCGCACGCGGCTCGCACCGACGCCGACGAACATTTCGACAAAGTCCGAACCTGAAATAGTGAAGAACGGCACGTTCGCTTCGCCGGCGACGGCGCGCGCGATCAATGTCTTGCCGGTGCCGGGCGGGCCGACCAGCAAAACGCCGCGCGGAATGCGTCCACCGAGGCGCTGGAATTTTCCCGGGTCGCGCAGGAACTCGACGATCTCCTGCAGGTCCTGCTTGGCCTCGTCGACACCCGCGACATCTTCAAAGGTGACGCGGCCGTGTGCTTCCGCCAGCAGCTTTGCTCGAGACTTACCGAAGCCGAGCGCCTTGCCGCCGGCGCCTTGCATCTGACGCGACAGGAAGATCCACACGCCGATCAGCGCGATGAAGGGCAGCCACGACACCAGCAGCGAGACGAACCACGGGACATTGTCCTGCGGCGGCCGCGCGGTGATCGTCACGCCTTTGGAATAGAGTTTCTGCACCAGACCCGGGTCGTTCGGTGCGTAAGTCTGGAAGCTGGTCCCGTTGGCGAAGGTACCATGGATATCGGGCCCCTGGATCACCACGTCACGCACGCGGCCCTGATCGACCTCGGATAACAATTGCGAGAAGGAGATATCCTGCGCGGTGGTCCGCTGCCCTGGGTTCTGAAAGAGCGTAAACAGCGCCAAAAGCAACAGGACGATGATCACCCAGAGGGCGAAATTGCGAAGGTTAGCGTTCATCAGGCGTCCTGACCCCGCCGCGCGCGATCCCCGCGGCTCTCTGACTTATGCATCCGGTTCGTGGCGACTTCACGTCAGACTCGAGTACCTAATGTAGGCAGCGCGGGCCCCCAAGAAAAGGTCTCAAACCTTAATATTCTAGCGTGTTTTCGCATGGCCCGCCCGCTCGTGTCGCCGCTTGGTTAAGACCCTCCGACCGCGTGGCGGTGCTCTTTCGACGATGAGTTGACGATCAGTCAGCGTTACAACCGCCCCGGCCAAAGTGCGGCGAAAACGCTGTTCGCTGGCGGTCTGGGCGCGATCTACAGCGCATTTCAACGCTTCCAGCTTGCCAAGCTCTACAGGGCCCTCATCTCCGACCCTGGCTACCGCCCGACCGAGCAGACGCAATGCGATTTCGGCAGGCAAATCGGCAAAGCGCCTCACTTCGATACAAAGCGAGCCCGAGGACGACAATTCCACAGTCAATTCGCGCATCGCGCGATCGACTGCCACCTCGATCGCGCCTTCCGCCCGCTTGAGTCGGCGCGCGAGTTGCGCGAGGCGCTTCGCGTCGAGCCCCTCCTCCGCAAGCGCCCCCATGAGGCCGCGCAGGCGCGGCCGCGCAAAGCGCGGGTTGCGGTTAGACGGATCGTCCGCATACGGAATGTCCGCGGCACCGAGGGTCGCAATGAGCCGTGCTTTCGCGATGTCGAGCAGCGGGCGCACCAGCAGGATCGTGCGGTCGCCATCGGGTGGCAAAGGGGCGATTCGTGTCATCGCGCCGAGACCGGTCAATCCGCTACCACGACTCATGCGGATCAGCACGGTCTCCGCCTGATCATCGAGCGTGTGCGCCGTCAGGACGTGCGTAGCGCCCGCTCTATGCGCGGCCTCGCCAAGCAATCGATAGCGCGCCGCGCGCGCTTTTTCCTGAAGCCCCGTGGAGTGCTTGCGGCCGTTCCAGCGCACCGTGCGATGCGCGATGTTCAATTTACGCGCGAGTCGGGCGACCGCCGCCGCCTCGCCTTTGGATTCCTTGCGCAGCCCGTGATCGACCGTCACGGCAATCAGCTTTGGTTTGGTCTTGAGTAAATCGCGCCAGCGCGCGGCGAGCAGCATCAGTGCAGTCGAGTCAGGGCCGCCGGACACCGCGAGGACAATGACGGGAAGCGCCTGCAGACCCGCAAAAAGGGTCTTGGCTTCCGGTGGCGCGATCGCCAGTGATCTTTGGTTGGACATGATCGTTACCGAAAGCCGGTTCCCGCCTCGGGATCAAGTCCGGGGCGCCGCCGATCGCATCACATCCTAGCAGTGCGCGCGCTTCTGCTCTTGCTCGACGCCGCGCTTCACGCTGGCCGAAGCCCGCGGAAACTTTCGCCCGACCTCCGCAAGGGTGGCGCAGGCGGCTTCTTTCTGGTTCATCGCAGCAAGCGATTGAC
>DASRAF010000302.1:0-2113 GCA_035638295.1 Pseudolabrys sp. | reverse complement strand
CCCAGGCCGCGGAAGTCGTGAGGAAGTACGGGCAGATCTCGTTAGCCGGCATTGCCTATGCGACACCGGCCAACCAGTGCTGGCCACAGCCCGTGCCTTATATTTTTTGGACCATAGGTGTGCAGATACTGCAGCAGCCCGACAAAGTCACTATCCTTTACAGCAATCCCAATCATGAATTCCGCCAGGTGCGCTTAAATCAGTCCCATCGTAACTACTCACGCTCTGCGGCGTTGTGACTCGGGTCTGAGGTGTTGAGCCGACTGCGGCGAGCTGATTCACGCTCGCCATGGCGCAGAGAAAGAACGATTCGCCGAACAGTGATGGCGCCCGTCTGGTGGCGCCGCTGTTGGCGCGGATCGACCAGCTGCTGGCGCAGATCGCCGCCAGGGACGAGCGCATCGACGAATTGCTGGCGCAGGTGAAGGCGTTGAACGCCCGCATCGCCGAGTTCGAAGCCAAACTCGGCGGACCTCCGAAGACGCCGGACAATTCCTCGGTGCCGCCTTCGCGCGGGCAGAAGGCGAACGCCGAGCCGCCGGCGGTCGAGCGGCAGCGCAAGGGTCGGCCCGGCGTCGCGCGCAAGCTGGCCGAGAATCCCGACGCGACGCGACGCTTCTACGCTGAGCACTGCGCGTGCGGCGCCGTGCTCGGCGAAGCCGGACAGGAACTCGCGAAGGCGTACGATCATATCGACATTCCGCCGATCAGACCGATTACGACGCGCATCGAACTGTTCCGCGTTACCTGTCCCTGCTGCAAGGCGCGGGTGACAGCGAACGCACCCGCGGATATGCCCGAAGGCACGCCGTTCGGTCCAGGTATTGCGTCGATGATCGCCTACCTGCATGGCTGCCAGATGATCAGCTTCAAGCGGCTGACCGAGGTCTGCCAGGGCCTCTTCGGCCTCACGATCTCGCAGGGCGCCATCGCCAACGTGCTCGCCCGCGTCGGCGAGGTAATCGCAGCACCTGCCGAGCGGATCGCAGCAGAGGTGCGCGCAAGCGAGGTGATCGCCAGCGACGAGACGAGTGCGCGCGTGAAGGGTAAGACCTGGTGGCAGTGGACGTTCGGCTGCGCCACCGCCGTCTATCATGTGATCGCGCCGACGCGCGGCAAGTGCGTGCCGACAGACTTTCTCGGTGGCGTGAAGCCGAAGATGTGGCTGTCGGACCGGCTGCCTGCGCAGTTGAGACACGCCGAGGAGCACCAGTTCTGCCTCGCACATCTGATCCGCGATGCGCAGTATGCCATCGACCACGGCGATACGATCTTCGCGCCCGACTTCAAGGCGCTGCTCAAGGACGCGTGTGCGGTCGGCCGCCGCCGGCCCGATCTCGCCGACGCCACCATTGCGGCGCATCGCCGCCGTCTCGAAAGGCAACTGGAGCGGTTGCTCGCACGCAAGCCGACCGACGCCGAGGGACGCAAGCTGCGAGACGCAGTGTATGTCGACTGCAGCGACAAGCTGTTCGTGTTCCTCAAGCGCCGCGACGCCGAGCCGACTAACAACGAAAGTGAGCGGGCACTGAGGCCGTCGGTGATCTTCCGCAAAGTGACGAATGGGTTCCGCTCCGAGTGGGGCGCAAAGACCTACGCCGCCCTCTGCTCAATTGTCGAAACCGGCCGCCGCAACGGCCGGAGCGCTCTCTCCGCCATCCGCGACGCCCTGGCACAACCCGCGGCCCAGGCAGCTGGCACACGATCGGCGCACGCGGGGTGAGTAGTTACATTAAGCGCGTTAACAACGATTCGGACGCGCTCCACATTCTACATAAAGAATTATGTCACAAAGGAATCAAGCCACAGTATACGCTTCAGTGCAGAGAGATTCAGGGACACAAGTTTTTCGCCGTCCCTGTCGAAATAGCGTGGGAAATTCATAACGCATCGCAACGAGGACTCACGATATCGGAGCGTTCGCGCTTTGCCATGTCAACCGAAAGCGGAAAATTGGAGGTCGTAAGCGTTGTCGAGGACGAAGGTCAGGATTTTACCGCCAAAGGGATTTGCTACGATCGGTCTGAAGTCTGCAAACAGTCTACGGCCGGTTTGGTGGTGTTTA
Source organism: Pseudolabrys sp. (assembly GCA_035638295.1). Lineage (GTDB taxonomy): Bacteria > Pseudomonadota > Alphaproteobacteria > Rhizobiales > Xanthobacteraceae > Pseudolabrys. The sequence continues at coordinate 48 of DASRAF010000302.1, read as the reverse complement.
AAATCATCAGATCACCGGGACCGGGCGAAACGCAGGGAAAGCTCGTTT
>DASRAF010000301.1:0-3142 GCA_035638295.1 Pseudolabrys sp. | reverse complement strand
CGGCCCGCTTCACTGGGATGCGCTTGTACCTTAAGAGCTCCAAAAAGTGCTCGACCGCCTGTCGCTTGATACTTGTTGGGAGGTAGTTGGTAGAGTCGTAACCCATCGTTTTCGAATTCGCGCGAATGAGACGCGGGTCCTGTCAGTTCAGCTATGAAGTGATCCGCCCAGGCAGAGACAAAAGCCGGTCGACCTGTCTCTGAGACACTTCCAGTCCAAAACAGGAATCGTTTGCAATATTCCTGCACTTACCTCACGCTGTCAAGATTGTTTGGATCGACAAACGTGCCAACTACGGCGGCCTATCTCCGTCCCGAGCACTGCAAAAAACCTGCAGGTTTGAACTGAACGACGCCACAGTCGCGTCTTGTAGGATTACGTCGTAGGAGAATTCAATCCAATCTCAGGGTTAACGCCAGGCGCTAAGCTGCCGCCCAGGAGCGAAGCAACGAGCGAATCGCAAGCTCGCTCGCGACGGTCAGCTTGAGCGCATGTTATGCGGCATTCAAGTCACGGGTTAGCGATGGAACGGCTCCATACCTTTGGCCTTGATCACGGCGGCTGCGGCGGGCTTCGTCAGGTAGGTGATGAATGCCTTGGCGGCTTCCGCTTCTTTAGTGTTCGCGGCGACGGATCCGGTGAAAAACACTTCCTGCTGCAGTTCGGCGGGGAACGGACCGACCACGTCCAGACCGGGGGCCGTCAACACGTTGATGAGAAACACTCCGAGCTCGGCCTCACCTTTAGCAACCGCCTCAACGATCTGCGCCGGCCCGGTCTGTACCTTGGTCTTGGCTTTCATCGCCTCGCTGATGCCAAGTCTTTCGAAGACCCGGAAAACCTGGGCGCCAGCCGCGCTTGCCGGTATGGTGGCGATGGATTGCGCTTTAAGCAGCGTCTCCTTCAGCGCTTCGGACGTGCCGATGTCGGACTTGGGAGCGCCCGAGCGCACTGCGACCCCGAGGCCTACGCGAGCAATGTCGGTTGTCGGCCCAGCCACGAACTGCGCCCGAGCGGCGGCGTCCTGGAACACCTCTTGAGGGACAACACCAAGGTCGAACGGTCCTCCGGTCGTGGCCAGCTTGATCAGTTCGGGGGTGGTACCGAAGCGGAAAACAAGTTTGTGTCCGGAAGCTTTCTCAAATTGCACACCGAGTTCTCTTAACGGGCCGGCGATACCGCCGCCCGCCAAGATTTGGAGTTCTGCAGCCTGCACGTTGGCGATCGGCGATAGGACAAGCGCCGTGCCCAGTATTGAGGCGGCTGGAGTGAGAGAAGACGTTTTCATGTTAGCTCCCCGAATGATCAAGGCGCTTTACAGCGCCTTGTTGCTGGAGATAGGCAAATCATTCCGGCATCCATTTTGCCGAAGCAAGTTCGCGCGAGCGACAGCGCGATCTCTCGGACATTTCGCACATGAAGCTTCGGTATTCCACGACTCTGGTTGTGCCCGATCGCTGCCATTGATGCCGCATAACGCTCTGCCGCTGAGCCGCTAATAAATAAACAGAGAAATCATTTATCACCTAATCTCGCCATCGGCTCAAGCGGCGAGCTAGGCGACCGGGACCATCAGTCCCTTCCGCGTTTCCCGAGCGGTTCCATCCCGCTCTTCTGGATCACCGCCGAGACCCGCTCCGACGCGAGGAACTCGATCAGCCCTCTTGCCGCATCGGGCTCCTTCGATCCTGCGACCATGGCGGCTGCGAACACTTGGACGAGCTGGATCTCCGCCGGAATCGTGCCCGCGAAGTCAACACCCGCCGCGCTCAGGATTTCGCTGACTGGCATAACCGCAAGGTCCGCGTCTCCCGCCGCCACCATGGCCACCACCCCGGTGCCCCGGGCCGCGACCTTGACGTTGACCTTTTCCGCGATCCCCAACCGTGGAAAAAGGTCGTTCATAAGATAGATACCGCTCGTACTCCCCGGCATGACAACGGCTTTCGCGTTCGTCAAAGTTCGTTTGAACGCTTCGACGGTGCTGACGTCGGGCCTTGCAGCCCCTGCGCGCACGGCCACACCAAGCGGCACTTGCGCCAAGTCCACGTCCGTTCCTACGGCGATCCGGTTCGCGGCGATCAGTTCGCTGAGGCCTTCCCTGGACAGGATGACCACGTCGGCCGCCACGCCGCGGGCGAGCTGGGCTCCGATCGTCTGCGGCCCCGTTCCCTGGGACGCGCCGGATCCGGTGATGACTTTGGTGCCACTCTTGCGCTCGAACTCCGGCAATAGCTGCTGATATGGGGCGCTGAACCCGCCCGAGATAATTACTTTTAGCTGCGCCGAGGCATGCATACCCACGTCATTAATGTCGCAATGGCAATGATGATGTCCCAAGCTGCAGTCGCCGTGATTGTGAGAAGACGTTCATGGTGAGTTCCTCAGCCGGCTAACACTCAAGGCTGAGCGGACGAGGCCAGCGAGCGTAGCGAGCGGGTCCGAAGATCTGTCTCAAGCCAAATGATACTCATTGAGGCCCCCTCCTTGAGCGTACCTTTGGTATGCTCATGTTTGCCGAAAACACTTTTGAAGGAGGAGACCTCATCATGAGATTTTATACCAAGCAGCACCGATACTACTGCGGAATCGATCTGCATGCCAGATCGATGTACGTCTGTATCTTGGATCCTCAGGGCGAGATCGTGTTACACCGAAACATGCCGTGTGCCCCGGAGTTGTTCCTTAAAGCGGTAGCCCCCTACCGAGAAGACATGGCGGTTGGCGTGGAATGCATCTTTACCTGGTACTGGCTCGCCGATCTGTGCGCCAAGCAGAATATTCCTTTTGTTCTGGGGCACGCGCTGTACATGAAAGCGATCCACGGCGGCAAGGCCAAGAACGATAAGATCGATGCACACAAGATCGCGGTGCTGCTACGCGGCGGTATGCTGCCGATGGCGTATGTCTATCCGCCAGAAATGAGAGCCACCCGGGACCTGCTTCGCCGCCGCATGTACCTAATGCGCAAACGCTCAGAGCTGTTGGCCCATGTGCAAAACACCAACAGCCAGTACAACCTCCCTGAGATCGGCAAGAAAATCGCTTATAAAGCCAACCGCCAAGGAGTAGCCGAGCGCTTCAGTGATCCGAGCGTACAAAGAAGCATCGAGGTCGATCTTAAGTTGATGGATCATTACGA